>JBHHUI010000080.1:0-8433 GCA_046753805.1 Anaerolineales bacterium | reverse complement strand
AGGCCGTATCGAGACCCGTTTTGCCGCCTTCTGTAACGTCAACTGCGTAACTCCTAACCCAAGCTACTCAGGAGTCGACGGTGGCGAAACGATTTGCAGGAAGGCCTCCACCACGCGGGGATCAAAGTGCTTGCCTGACTGGGCGCGGAGGTGCGCCAGCGTCCGCTCTTTAGACCAGGCTTTGTGGTAAGGTCGGTCGGTACGGAGTGCATCCCATACGTCCACGATAGCGAAGGCGCGCGCGGCCAGCGGAATCTGCTCGCCCTGCAACCCGTTGGGATAGCCGCTGCCGTCCCAGCGCTCGTGGTGTGCATACGGGATGTCGAGCGCCGGACGCAGATAGGCCACCGGCCGCAGCATGTCGTAGGCGTACACTGGATGCATGCGCATCACAGCCCATTCTTTGTCGTCGAGTGGACCGGGTTTGAGCAAGATGGCGTCCGGAACGCCCATTTTTCCGATATCGTGCAGCAGTGCGCCGCGCCGCACATGCACGAGTTGCTCGGCGTCCATTCCCAGCGCCCGCGACAATTCGAGAGTCAAATCCGTCACGCGCCGGCTATGGCCCTCGGTTTCCGAGTCGCGTAATTCCAGGGCGCGCGCCCAACCTTCGATCGTGGCGTCATACGCCATTGTGAGTTCTATGTTTGAGCGCTGCAAGTCATCGAACAGGGTCGCATTGTCGATGGCGATGGCCGCTTCGGTCGCGAGGGTCTCCAGAAAATCTACCCACATTGTGTCGGGGTCGATCGGGGCGCGGCCGAAAACTTCCAGCACGCCGACCGGCTTTCCCTTGGCAAACAGCGGCGCGCCGTAATAGATATCGAACGCCTCGCCCGCCAGCAGCGGCGCGCGGGCGCAGTCGGCTGATTGCGCTGGATTCGATACTTTAATGACGCGGCGCTCCAAGATCGCGCGGCCCGGCAATCCCTCTCCAATGTGTAGACGTGTGCGCTGTATGGCGTTCGAGCGAAATCCCCGGTCGGCAAT
Organism: Anaerolineales bacterium; assembly: GCA_046753805.1. Lineage (GTDB taxonomy): Bacteria > Chloroflexota > Anaerolineae > Anaerolineales > JBHHUI01 > JBHHUI01. The sequence goes on along the minus strand of JBHHUI010000080.1, from coordinate 7,443 downwards.
GTGCTCGACATCTTGCGTGCGGTCGTTGTACAGAAGTACGTCGGCGGCGGCGACGCCGGGTTGGGTCATAACCCGATCCAGCAAGACGTTGAGGGTCACCCGCAAGTCCAGGCTGCTGCTGATGGCCACGTCGATGGCATGGAGGGCGTCCAGGTACTGGAGCTGCTGTTCGGTCTGCTCGTGCAGCGTCGCACGGTAGACGGCATTTGCCACCATGTCGCCGATTGCGGCCAGCAGTCGCAGCTCGGCCGCCCCGAACTCGGACCCCTCCACGCGCCCCACCCACAAAGCGCCGATACGCTGTTCTTGTGTGAACAAAGGCGTGCAGGCCACGGTGGTCAGTCCATTGAGCAGGTCTGCGCGCTGCCAATCTGAATGCGCCACAACAAACGCCCCGTCACCGCCGGCCTCCTGACCGTCGAGGCCCGCTTTGGCCGGCAGGCGCACGCCGGTCCAATGCGACCAGTCCCCACGACCCAGATCGGTCACGAGTTCATCGGCGGTCGGATCGTGCATGGCCAGCGCTGCGCCCCGCACAGGCAGCAGTTCGAGCAATTGGTCGAGCACGATGGGGAGCATGTCGGCGCGGGTGGCAGCGGCGCGCAGCGCCGCCGCCACGGTAATGATGGCCTCGCGCTCCTGTTCCCGTTTCAATCGCGCCTCTTCAGCCCGGAGACGCTCATCAATTTCCTGCTGCGCCCGCTGAAACAGGCGCGCATTCTCGACGGCAATGGCCGCTTGTGCGGCGAACGCCTCTCCCAGCGCAATGTCCTCGGCGCTATATTCTCGCCGCTGGTCATGATAGAGGGCAAATGCGCCCGCGACCACGCCTCGCAGTACAAATGGCAAGACCACGAGGGAGTGGAACCCCTCCTGGGCGACCAGTTGCGCCATGGCGGCCATGCGGGGGTCGCTCTGTGCGTCGGGGACGATCACCGGCTTTGCAACTGCGCGGGCCAGGCCGCCGGGCAAGTCCTGATAACCTGCACAGAATGCCTGAACATACGCCTCCGATACGCCGTGTCGCGCTATGCAAGTGACTGCGCCAGTTTCAGGCTCGAGCATGAAGGCGGCGCACCGATCGGCGCCGAACAGTGCGCGGCTCTCCTGGAGGATGGCTTCCACCGTGGACTCCAGCGATAGATCGGCTGTAAAGCGACGGATCGCCGTCTGCAGGCTTTCGAGTCGGCGCGTTCGCTCTACAACCTTTTCTTCCATATCCGTATGCCAGCGCTCCTGCAGTGTGCGCGCCTCGCGCAGCCCGCTGCGCATGCCCTCGAAATCGTTGCCGAGCTGCCCGATCTCGTCGCGGCCGAACGCCGGGAGTGGGGTTTCCAGGTCTCCTTCCGCCACGCGGCGAGCTGCCGAGGCAACCGCCAGCACCGAGCGCGTTACCTGCCGCGTGGTCAAAGTGGTGAAAACCACAGCAGCGCCCAATACCCCCACGGCCATGAGCAGTGTTTCCCGGCGCCACCGGTTCAGGGGGGCCATTACCTCGTCCCGGTCTTGTTCGACGGAGACGCCCCAGCCAAGACTTGAAATCGGCGCGAAGGCCAGCACCTCGTCAAATTCCAGTCCACCGGTAATAACGGAGTGCGCGAGCTGCTTGTTGGTGACGACCGGTTTGCCCTGCTCGATGAACGCGCGCTGCAGGTCGGCGTGCTCGCTGAGTTGGCCCGCAATGCCCGGGAAAGTCGATGCAATGATGCGGCCCTGACTATCGATCAGTTGCGCGTACCCGCTCTCGCCGAGCGCGCCGGGCGCGATGTTGCTGAGCAGGGCGCTTTGCGCTGGATCGATGGCGGCCCCCAGCAGGCCGACGGTTTCGCCCTGCGCGCTGGTGATCGGGACGACAAGTGAAACCAGTGGAACAGAGTCTGGCCCCTCCCATTTCACGTCGCTCACCTGAGGTGAGCCAGTTTCTAACGCCGCACGAATATGTGGCTGGCCCGATCGATCTACTCCCACCATGCTGGAGATGTGCGGCTCGACTGCTATCACAACGCCGCGAACATCGGTGATGAATACGTAGTCAATACCGTTCCCAACCTGATATGCGCGAGACAGGGCCATCATTTCAGTCTGCATATCGCCGTCGTCCGGGTCAATCCCGGATTGGGCTGCCACAGTCTCCAACCTGGCCAACCAGGTTCCAACGATGTTGTGCTCCACGTACGCGGCGATTGTTTCCGCCAGCGCCAGCCGTTGGGCGAGTAGTGCCTCAAGCGCAGCCGACTGGGCGCGCAAGCTCACGCCGGTCATCCCCACGAGCACAATTATTAAGCCTCCGACTCCAAGCAGCGTGATCCGGGTCTGGAGCCCGGGCCGTGCCCGTTGCCGCATTCTCTTCATCATGCTGGCCTTCCCATCCGGCTGCACCGTTGCATTGTCGCCTCACTCCGGCTCAGTAGTATAACGTCTCGCGAGACGGGGATGGAATTGCTGCAAAACCCGCTTATCGACGACGAAAGTCAGTAGACCGGCCAGGGATCGAGAAATTCGTCTGGACGCCGTGCTCGCCGCCAGCTCAATTTTCTTGACAATAACCGTACTATCGGTTACCGTACGAATCGCATTCTTATTGTCAGTTCAGCAGTTGCTGCCTTTGTCATTCGTTTGAGCCCCGCTCGATCCTCCTGACACCTCGCCGGACTTCTGAATAAAAAGGAACATACGTGAACTTTACACAGTTCAACCTTGACGCACGTCTGCGCGCGGGAATTACTCGCGCGGGCTATGCCGAACCTACACGAATCCAGCTCGCCGCCATCCCGCCGGCGCTGGCAGGGCGCGACCTCATCGGTACCGCCCAGACCGGTACCGGCAAGACGGCTGCTTTCGTCTTGCCCATCCTGCACAAATTGCTCACTAACCCGCGCAAGGGCACGCGCGCCATTATCATTACACCCACGCGGGAGTTGGCGGAGCAGATTCATGAGTCCATCCGCATCCTGGGTTCTGGGTCCCGCATCCGCAGCGCCACAATCTACGGCGGCGTGGGGGCTGGGCCACAGATCAAAGCCTTGCGGAGCGGTGTGGAGATTCTGGTCGCGTGCCCCGGACGGTTGCTCGACCACCTGAACCATGGACGCGCGCGATTTGAAAACGTGGACATGCTGGTGCTCGACGAAGCAGATCGCATGCTCGACATGGGGTTTTTGCCCGACGTGCGGCGCATCCTCAAACATCTGCCGCTCAAACGGCAAACGATGTTGTTCTCCGCGACATTTCCACGGGAGATCGAGCGGTTGGCAAATCAGACGCTGCACCGGCCGCAGCGCGTCGCGGTTGGCCTTAGCCGGCCGGCCCAGACGGTTTCGCACGCGCTCTATCCGGTGAATCATCACTTGAAGACGCGGTTGTTGTTGGCACTGCTGAAGCAGACCGACGCGGAATCGGTGCTCATCTTTGCCCGGACGAAGCACCGGGCCAAGCGCCTGGCGCGGCAAATCGAGCAGGCCGGTCACAAAGTCACCAGCCTGCACGGCAACCGTACGCAGGGACAACGCCAGTCCGCGCTGCGCGGTTTCAAAACAGGCCTGTATCAGATCATGGTCGCAACCGACATCGCAGCGCGTGGGTTGGATGTGGAAAGCATTACGCACGTGATCAATTACGACATGCCGGACACTGCCGATGCATATATTCATCGCATTGGCCGAACCGGCCGCGCTGAACGTAGCGGCGACGCGCTTACGCTTGTCACGCCAGATGACGCTGCCATGGTGCGCACACTGGAGCGGATCATGGACGAACCGCTGGCGCGGCGCTCGCTGGCCGATTTTGATTATGCTGCGCTTGCGCCCCATGGGGGGATGTCTGGGAACGGCAACGCCCGCCGTGGACGTAAGCATCGCAATCCTCGTCCGTCTGAACGCGGCCGGCGGGGGCAGCCTCGCAGACGAACGGCGCCAGCTTAGCGGGAGAGCTTCCTGCCGATGCGCGCCTTGAAACGCACCATTAGACGCCAAAGCCACGGTTCTCTGTCAGGTCCAGCCCAAACCTGACGGCAAAACACAGTTCCAGATTCCAGCACCCCGGTCGTTGTCGCGTGATACACGCGCTGCAGCAGCGCCCGAGGTGCTGCTCGCGTCTGGCATCGGCGCCTCCGACTCCCGCATCCATGTGACGATCATCTGAATACCGGGTGACATGTGACACTGGGAGATCACGCGCGCTACGCCCATTATTGCAAATGCTTCGCAATTACGACTGGGGCTGCCGAGCCGATGAATCCGACGCCGTCTACTGACACCGAATTACGATCCTCGCTCCACGCTGCTGGACTGCGGCTCACACCGCAGCGCGCCCTGGTGCTGACCGTGCTGGAGGAAAGCCACGAGCACCTGGATGCGGAAACACTGTGGCAGCGCGCCCACGCGCGCGACGCAAGCGTCAACCTCGCGACGGTGTATCGCACGCTATCCGTTTTCAAAGAAATGGGACTTGTCGAGCAACGCTATTTCGCGCGCGACCACAAGCGCGAGTTTTACGAACTGGCGGGCAAGCGCGAGCACTATCACTTTACGTGCCTGGGCTGTGGCAAGGTGTTGGAAGTCGAGACGCCGCGCATCAAACAGGCAGCCCAGGAATTACAGAAGTCGCAGGGGTTGCAGTTCACTCACGCCTGCGTATGTTTTGAAGGTTATTGCTCGGATTGTGCAGGCCCTATTGAGAAGGAGACTGCAGACGGAGGCTAATTCATGATCGCAGCGTTTCTGCTGGCATTGCGCGAGGGACTGGAAGCCGCACTGATCGTCGGCCTTGTACTGGGCGTCCTGGTCAAAGTGCGGCGCACCGGATTCGCGCGTATGGTGTGGGCGGGCGTGGCGACGGCGATTGCCGTCAGCCTCACCCTGGCGTTGGTACTGAATGCGGCCGGCGCGCAGCTGACAGGCGCCGCCGAAACGATATTTGAAGGCTTCACCATGTTGCTCGCGGCCGGCGTGCTGACCTGGATGATCTTCTGGATGCAGCGCCAGGGACGCCGCGTCCAACAGGAGCTGGAGGTCGAGGTGCGCCTGGCGGCCACGCGCGGGCAGACCTGGGGCCTGTTTGGAATCGCATTCGTGGCTGTGGTGCGGGAAGGCATCGAGACGACGCTTTTCCTGACGGCTGCCGCGATGAACGCCTCCACGCAGACGACTCTCGTCGGCGGTCTGCTAGGTCTGGCTGTCGCCGCCTTGCTCGGCTGGGGGTTGTTCGCGGCCGCCGTCAAGCTCGATGTGCAGCGCTTCTTCCGGGTTACGGGCGCGCTGCTCATTCTGTTCGCGGCGGGGCTGGTAGCGCACGCCATCCACGAATTCAACGCGGTGGGTTGGGTGCCCGCCATCGTCGAACACGTGTGGGACATTAACCCGGTGCTGAACGAATCAGCCGGGCTGGGCCTCATTCTGAAGACGTTATTCGGCTACAACGGTAACCCGTCGCTGACGGAGGTGTTCGCCTACGTCGGGTATTACTGCGTGATCCTCATCGGCTTGCGACGCGCAACTCGTCCGCAGCCTATCCTGACTGCCGCCGCTGTGGATTAGCCACTCGAGCGCCGCCCGCAGGCAAATCCGCCGCCTGCAACACCGCGCCGATCCGGCGCTCGATCTCGTCGCGCACCTGGCGGAAGGCGGCCAGCACTTCCTCTTCCGCGCCGGTTGCTTTGGCCGGATCGGGAAAGCCTACGTGCACGCGCTTCCCTGGCCCTAGCCACACCGGGCAATTCTTAGCCGCGTCGTCGCACACTGTCACGACTATATCGAACAGCGCATTACGGAATTCGTCGGCGTGTTTGGAACGTCCTTTGTGCTTGATGCCGATCTCGGCCAGGGCGCGAACGGCGAGCGGATGCACGTTGCCAGTGGGCTGTGTACCGGCGCTGACCGCCTGCCAACGCGCGCCCCAGCGTTAACAATGGCCGCTGCCATTTGCGAGCGACACGAGTTTCCGGTGCAGAGGAAGAGGACTCGCCGCTTCACGCGCCAACCGCCTGCGCCTCGAAGAAGCGCCCCCTCAGCCCCGGCGTTACGTTCATCACCCCGAAGCACATCGTAGAACGTCGGTCAAGCTCACCGAGACCGTCATGAGCGCTCAGCCTTGCCTCAACTGAACAGGAGCAGGGTCAAAGTGCCAACCAGGGGCGGCACCAGCAAACTCAGCCCCCAGCGCACAGCGCTAAAACGCCAGCCCATGAAAGGCAATTCAAACGTCACACTGATCAGACCCAGGGCCGCCCAACTCGTCGCCAGCGTGACGGCCGGCCCCAATCCGGCGCCGGCCTTGTAGAGTACGGCAATGACGGGGAAGACGACGTAGGGGCCGCCGGGCAACAGCATGCCGATGCCTTCGGCCAACAGCAACCCCCGGAAGCCGGAATCGGGGCCGATCCAATCCTGCACCAACGCCTGGGGCGATAGCACCTCGATAAAGCCGACGATAGCAAAGGCGACGACCAGTAATGGCATGGTGCGGCGCAGGGTGTGCCACCCAGAGACCACGCCCTGTTTGTGGCTGCCGTCGCCGCGACGCCAGGCAAACAGCAGCATGCCGCCTGCCAGCGCCATCAGGGTGACGGTAGCCGTCGTCACGGCCGGGCGCCCTCACAAATGCGCTTCATGTAGCGGCCGAATAGCGCCTCGGCCAGCAACCCCAACAGCGGCGGCGCGGCCAGCGTCAGGCCGAATCGAATCAGGGTCAATTGCGGTCCCAGCAGCGCGAATTCCAGCGGCAGGCGGCTGACGGACCACAGGTTCTTGGCGCTGACGAAGGCCACGAGCACACCCAGGCTGGCGCCGGAGTGCAGCAAAACGGCTGCGATGGGATAGTAGACATAGGGGCCGCCGGGTATCAGCGCTCCACCTATGCAGGCCAGGGCAATACCCCGCCAGCCGGCTTCCGTCCCCAGCCAGCGCGTCACCCTCTCTCGCGTGATCAGCACCTGGATCAGCCCGGCCAGCAAAAAGGCGGCCAGCAGCAGGGGGGTGACGCTCAACAACACTCTGCCTCCGGCGGCGAATCCGTCCAGCGCAAGCGCAAATCCGCCGCGCCGGTAGGCGATGACCACCAGCGCCAGCGCCAGGCCGATGAGCAGCCCGGTGGCAAAGTCTATGTGAACCCCTTTTGCTCGGCCCGTCGTTGCGACGGGACGATTGTCTGAATTGGTTTGGGTCATGTTGCAGGCGTGTCGGCGGTGAGTACCATGCCATTCTTTGATGGGTCGCGGATGAAAAAACCGTCTTCTCGCTCCTCCAGCGATAGTCCAGTCTCACGCACACGCTGCACGATCTTAACCAATTCGGACCCACTCGGCAGGCGGATGACGAACCAGCGCAGCCCAATGGCGTCCGGCGGTGGGGGCGGGGCGCCCTCCCCTTGCCATGTGTTAAAGCCAATGTGGTGGTGATATCCTCCCGCCGAGACCATCCCCATCCGAAAGCTACTCGACATGCCCAT
>JBHHUI010000079.1:0-8555 GCA_046753805.1 Anaerolineales bacterium | reverse complement strand
CGGCACGTGCAGATGCACATCGTGTTCCGCGAAAAACCCCTGTGGCAATCCCAGTTCGTCGCTCTTCGACCGCACGTATGAAAGCGCCGCACGCGCCGATTCTTCCATGACCTGACCCAGCTGCCCCGTTACCTGAAAACCGCGCTGGCCCGGCATGTCCGTCGCTTCGACGAACAGAATTTCGCCACCGAACGGTGTCCAAGCCAGGCCCGTCGCCACGCCCGGCACCGCCGTCCGCTTTTCAAGCTCTTCCGTGTAATAGAAACGCGGCTTACCCAACAACTCGCGCACGTCCTTGGGTTTGATCCGCACCGATTTGACCTTGCCCTCTGCGATGCGCGTGACAATCTTTCGACACACGGCTCCAATCTCGCGTTCGAGATTGCGCACGCCGGCCTCGCGCGTGTAGTGCCGGATGATGGTGCGGACGGCTTCATCGCTGAACTTGATCTCTTTCACGCGCAGACCGTTTTCGCGTATCTGCCGCGGTATGAGATATCCGCGCGCGATCTCAATCTTTTCACGCTCCGTGTACCCGGCAAGCTGGATGATCTCCATTCGATCGCGCAGCGGCCTGGGGACTGTCTCCAACGTGTTTGCCGTGGCGATAAAGAATACTTGCGAAAGATCGAATGGCACGTCGAGATAGTGGTCCCGGAACTCGCGATTCTGCTCGGGGTCCAACACTTCCAGTAATGCCGAGGCCGGGTCGCCCCGAAAATCGCTGCCCATCTTGTCGATCTCATCCAACATGAAGACGGGGTTCTTAGATTCGACGCGGCGGAGCGCTTGCATCATCCGGCCGGGCATCGCCCCGATGTACGTCCGCCGGTGCCCGCGGATTTCGGCTTCGTCTCGCATGCCGCCCAACGACATGCGCACGAACTTGCGGCCCATTGCTCGCGCGATCGAACGACCCAGCGAAGTCTTGCCGACACCCGGCGGGCCGACAAAGCACAAGATAACTCCCTCACGTTCCTGCCGAAGATAATCGTGCACTGCGGTGCTGCGGCGCTCGTCGCGCCGATCTTCCCGGAGCTTGCGCACGGCCAGAAACTCGAGAATGCGCTCCTTGATATCCTGGAGACCGTAGTGGTCTTCGTCCAGCACTGTGCGCGCATTCGCGACGTCGAGGTTGTCGTCGGTGCTCAGCGACCACGGCAGGAGCAGCAGCCAATCCAGATATGTGCGAATTACGCCATATTCGGCAGCGGCGGTCGGCAGCCGCGCCATGCGGTCCAACTCGCGTTTGGCTTCGCGGTGCACCTCTTCCGGCAGTCCGGCTTCCTTGATCTTTTGCCGGAATTCGTCGACTTCGACGGTCTGTTCGTCGCCTTCGCCCAACTCGCGCTGAATGGCCTTGAGCTGCTCGCGCAGAAAGTATTCGCGCTGCATGCGCTCCATTTCATCCTGCGCGTCCTGCTGAATCTTGCGCCCCAGTTCGAGGACTTCTAGCTCTTTGTTGAGCATTGTCAGCAATGCGCGGAGCTTGTCGGCGACGCTGTCGATTTCGAGCAAATCCTGCGCCTTGTCGAGGTCAACGCGCATGTATGTGGCGATGGCATATACAAGCTGGCGCGGGTCTTCGACATTCAGCGTGCCCGAGAGCAGTTCGCCGGGAATGGACGGCACAAGCTCCGCGAAGCGCTGGAACTGGTCGACGACAGTCCGCACGAGCGCCTCGACTTCAATCGTTTCATCTTCGACTTCGGGCGCAAGCTCGATATGGGCCTTCAGAAAGGGTTCCGTGGCTTCAAAATTACCCAGCCGGAAGCGCGCCAACCCCTGCACGAGCATGCGGATGGTGCCATCCGCCGCACGGAACAGGCGATGGATGCCGGCCGCGGTGCCGACCCGGTACAGGTCGTCCGGGCTGGGTGCTTCCAATTCAGGGATTTTGCTCGTGACGAGGCCGATGATGCGCTCGCCGGAGGCCACCTCGTCCACCAGCTTGACCGAACGCGGCTGCCCCACGGTGAGCGGCACCGCAGTGAGCGGGTAGACGACCAGCCCCCGCAATGGCAAGATGGGCAGCACGTCCGGGATTTCAATCCCGGCCTCGGCCGGCTCGTCGTCTCGCTCCGTCGCGGCCTCATCGCTGACTGTGGTGATGATCGGTTTAAGAACCGCCCCGCTTGCCGGCGGAATAACCAAATGTGGTTGATCCGGCCACTGTTCCGGATCAACCATCACCTCGTACCAATCTGATAGATTCATGATTGACTCGGGCGCTGCAGCCGAGTGGAAGCGCTACTTCTCGGAGACGGGTATCGTGTCGCGGGTACGCTTCCGCATGACAACGTGGAGGAATCCATCGACATAGCTCGCTTCAACCGTGTCGGGCTGCACGGCCGCCGGCAGTTCGATGTCGGTGCGAAACTCGCCATAGTGGATTTCCATCTGATGAAATGCATGCGAACCAGATTTTCCAGGGCGCGCGCCCGAAATGCTCAGAATATGTTGGTGCAAAGCGACGGTAAAATCGCCGCTGCTCATGCCGGCGACTTCCACCGTGATGATAACAGAATCCTCGGTCTCGATGACGTCTGTCGGCGGTTTCCATAGCGGGGATGTCCGGCGCACACTCACACGCACTGTACGCTGCGTGAAAATTGTGTCCAGTTCGCTCAGGACTTCTCCTTCCGAAAGCGGACCTGTCATCTTTTCACCGGCCATTTATTTACGCACCCATACAAATAAAGCCTCCCCGGCGAAAGTACCGGGGACTCCAATGGAAACCCCGGCCCGCTGCAAACAGCGGGAGTTGTACCGCCACGGACGCAATCAATACGCGATAACCATCGCTGCGCAAAATTCTACCACAGTGGGGTATGAAGCGAAACTCGGCGGCGAGGCGGTGAGCACGCAATTGCTTGCTCATTCCATCCAAGCGTGTAACAATACGGTGGGAAGCGCCTGATGCGATCTGCGTCTGGCTGGAGGCCGATACGATGGACAGGATTGAAGTGCTGCGACAAGTCGAGTTGTTTGAGGGTCTCGACGATGAAGACCTCAGGCACCTGGATTCTGTGTGTACGCAGGAGCGCTACCAGAAGGGGGAGACGGTGTTCCGGGCTGGAGAGGAAGGCGACCGACTCTACATAGTCAGCGAAGGATTTGTGGAAATCATCGTCGGCAATACGGCCGCAACACCTCGGACTGTTGTCAATTTAGGCACAGGCCAGTTGTTCGGAGAGATGGCGCTGGTGGACCACGGCCCGAGGTCGGCAACGGTGCGGGCCCTGCAGGACAATACTGTGCTGGAAGTGATCTCCCGCGAGGAATTTGCGGCCCTCTGCTCGGCGAACACGCGCCTTGGCTACGCTGTCATGCGAAACATGGCGGCCGATCTGTCATTTAAACTGCGCCATCGCAATCTGATGGACAGTAAATAGGGCTCGTAATGATTTACAAGATCAGCTATGTCGTCACCGAGGGGGACCACCCGGGCGCGATCATCAACGCACCCGAACCGCCACAGATCGGCGATCGTGTGCATCTGGGAGATGGGGATTTCGAAGTGGTCGAGGTCTTCGACCTGATGCCGCCACGTGGTGAATTCCACTACCTGCACGTGACGTGCCGACCGCTCCGAGCTTCGAGTCTAAAAGACTAATTCGCCCCGCTAGATATCAAATTCCATAAAGTCTTTCGCAAGCCGGACTTCGCCTGCGAAGCTGTCGCGCGCCTCCGCAATCAGCCGCGCTTCATCCAGGTGGTGCACATCATAGTGGATGAGATAGAGTTCATTTGCCCCGGCTTCGGCGGCAATGGCGCCGGCCTGCGAGGCGTTGGAGTGTCCAATGGTCGCACCGGCAGCATCGTGAATCATGACGTCGGCGCCGTGGGCCAGACGTACAAATTCCGGGCACGGCTCGGTGTCACAGGAATAAGCCACGACACGACCTGATGCCTTATTCTCGATCCGCAGTCCAATCGTGGGAACCAGGTGACGCACCGGCGTGCTGATTATGCGGAAGTCGCCGTTGTCGATCACAAGCATGTTCTCCCGCTCCGGCAGCCGGTGGAAGGCGATCGGGTAGAAATTCGGCCACTCATCCCAATGAAAGAATCCCATCAAATCTTCCATACGCGAGAGGCAATGGTGCAACCCGTGCACGCGCAGTTTATTCTGCCGCCCCAGCAACCACATGTCCATCAAGAGCAGCGGAGCGCCATACACGTGATCCGGATGGAAATGGGTCAGGATCAGATCGGTGATAGCATCAAATTCGAGCCGCGCCTTTTGGAGGCGCACGGTGGGATGCGCCGCGCAGTCGATCATAATGACACCGTGCTCGCTCTTAAGGGCGAGGTGGGTGTTTTCGTGCGCGGCGTCGGGCACGGCGTATGCGGAGCCAAGAACGATGAGGCGAGCCATGTTCGTAAGTGGGTTATCCCCCTCCAAAGACGGCGATGACGATACGCGGCGTTAGGAATACTTCCGCCGCAGCGCCGAGTAACAGCAGCGGCAACGCCAGACCCCCGGCCACCCTGGCCCAGTCGGCAAAAGCTGTGACCCAGGCCTCGCCCACAGACTTTCCTGGCGGAGGCGACACAACCGTTGCGCCCAGGCGCAGCACGGCGGCGCCCACCAGGAGGATCGCCGGAATCTCAAAGATGCCGTGGGGAGTCAGGAAAGCCACCGTGAAGGCCAGCGGCGATCCCCCCGCCAGCGCCACCTGCGCCGCAAAGTAGCCGCCGAAGGCCGCCGGCACCATCACGATTATGGAAGATAGCACGCCAAGCGAGAACACCCCGAGCAGCGTGGCGAGCGCCAGGGCGCGCGCGTTCTGAAGCAAAACCAGCACCATTCCGCGCGGCGTGAACAGTCCGAACTGCTGCAGCCGTTCGGCGAAGTCAGATGAGAGATTGTCAAGCGCGACAAACTCGGCCGGGAGTTGGAAAACCGACCCGTAATGCGCCCCGACGCCGACTGCTGCGACCATAGCGACGGCCATCAGCAACAAGGGGACGCGCAAGCGACCCACCGTCGCGCCCAGTTCGTGTCGGTACCATGCCAGCACGCCGCCCCGACGCGCGCCCACGAATGCGCGCCAGAATCGACGCCATAACCAGCGCAAGTTCAGATCGTCGATCTCGCGCCCGAGCAACTCCTCGCGGTTAAACAGCCGCACGCCCATCCGCACAAGCAGAGCGACGAGCACAAGTTCGCCGCCGATGATGAGCCACAGCACATTGTAACGACCCCAGAACATGATCAGGCTTTCGCCCTGCACGAGCAACGCCATCGGAATGATGATGAACGAGGCCAACAAATTGGCCGCGCGCACGCTGGTCGTCTGGGTGGAGACCACCACCGCCCCCGCCACCATGACGACGGCCTGCACGAAGGTCAAGATCACAATTTGTGCGATGACGATAGCATCTGGGAGAAACCCCAGAGCAAAGTACAACCCGGCCAGATACACAGCAATGCCAAGGAAAGCGCCCACCAGCGGCGGCAGTGTGGATGCGACCATCTTGCCAAGATAGAGTTGCAGGTTGGTCAGCGGCGTCGCCAACAGCGGTTCAAGGCTGTGCCGTTCCTTCTCGCCCGCAAAGCTCTCCAGCGCAATCACGAGTGAAATGGAAATGGGAAAGAATCCCACGATCATCAATAGGAACGGGATGAGCCGGTCCCCAATGATCGGGGCGCCGTATTGCTCTACGAAACGAACGGCCTGACGCGCCGTGAGAGTCGCCAGCGGTGGAAAGACGAGCGTGAGGATGACGATGGGGGCCAGAATGCGCCAGTCGCGGAACTGGTCGCGCACCTCGCGCCGCGCAATGACTGCAGCCCGGGCAAAGCCGCGCCCATCAACCGTGTGGATGGGAATGCTCACGCGACCGCGTCCTGGCTGTCGGAGGATTCAACCACCTGCAGGTACACAGCCTCCAGGCTGCGCGGCACCTCGGCAAGTGTGACGACCGGCAGCGATGATTCTGAGAGGCGGGCGAGCACTTTCGGGTTCGTCTGCACCGGGTCGGCAGTACAATACTCCAGCCAGTCATCGCCGGTATTGATGACCTCCACCAGGTCCGCAAGCAGCTCGGCCAATCCGTCGAGCGGCTGCGCCAGCGAAAGCCGCATTTGCGCCGGTCCGAGCAGCTTGCCCTTGAGTTGCGTCGCCGAATCGTGCGCGATAATTCTTCCCCGCCGAATGATCGCGATCTGGTCGGATAGCTGCTCCGCTTCCGTGAGATTGTGCGTACATAGCATGATGGAACGATTGTCGCTGCGCAGTTCCTGAATTGCATCGCGGACGAGCCGGGCGCTGTGAGGGTCCATTGCCGACGTCGGCTCATCGAGCAGCAACACTGGGGGGTCGTGCAGCATTGCTCGGATTAGGGCCAGTTTCTGCCGCATACCCTTGGAGTACTCGCCAATGCGGCGGTCGGCCGCATACGCCATGCCGAAGCGTTCCAGAAGCTCCCCCAGACGGCGGCGCAGGCGGTCGCGCGGGATCTGGTAGAGGTCGCCGTAGAATTCGAGGTATTCGCGCCCGCTGGCGCGCAGGTAAAGCCCGTGGTGCTCTGTCAGCATGCCGACTCGCGCGCGCACGGCCGCGGCCTCCGCGACGACGTCAAATCCGGCCACGCGTGCGCTGCCGGACGTCGGACGCAATATGGAGCACAACATCCGGACCGTGGTTGTCTTGCCCGCGCCGTTCGGGCCGAGCAAGGCCAGCACTTGTCCCGGCTCGACGCTAAGACTGACATCGTCCACGGCGACAAACCGATTGAAGGCCTTCGTGAGTCCGCGAGCTTCAATCATTCCCATGCAATCGGATTATATAACAGTGCCTTCATATCGTTTTGCGCGGAATCTTAATATGTGCAGGCCAAAAGCATGTGCACGTTGGCGGAGAAGCAATCGAGCCGGGCAGGTCCCGGCTCGAAGGTATTGCGCACAGCGCGAATGCTCAGGCAGGCGCTTGCACCCCTCCCCGGGTTGGACGGCGGCGACGGTGCCGAATCAGAAGCGCTATCGTCACAACGATGATGGACAACATAGACAGCGTTTGGTTCACATTCAGGTTGCCGAGCCGGCTGCTGTCGAGTCGAATGAATTCGAGCGAGAACCGTACGGCCGGATAGAGGATCAGGTACAGCAGGAATAAATCCCCCTTGCGCAGGCGGTCGGCAAACTTGCGCGCGATCCACAACAACGCCAGCGCCCCGAAGAGGTTGAGGATCGATTCATACAGGAACAGCGGATGGTACGTCTCGACATTCGCAAATTCGGGCAGACGGTACTGCGGGTCGATGAAAACCGCCCAGGGCGCGTTCGTCGGACGTCCGTAAAGTTCCTGATTAACGAAATTTCCCCACCGGCCAATAGCCTGCGCCAGCGGCAACGCCGGAGCCGCGATGTCGAGCCAGACAGGGAAGTCGAGTTTGACGCGCCGGGCGTAAAGCCAAAAGCCCAGGACGCCGCCGGCTACACCGCCGGGAATGCCCAGACCCCCGTTCCAAACTTGCAGGATGCGCAGCGGCTCTTGCAAGTACGTCTGGGTTGTAAACCCGGCCGCCACCATGCTCGGCGGCGGTGTAAATACATGGTACAGACGCGCGCCCACAATGCCACCAATGAGCGCCCAGATCAAGCCGTCCCAGGCAAAGTTCGGATCGAGGCCACGCCGCCGGGCCTCGAGCGAGGCGACGTAGCCGCCGACGAGTGCGCCGGTTACGAGGATGACCCCGTAGTAGCGCAGGTAGAGCGGCCCAAGATGAATTCCAAGCGAATCGACCGACATGTTGTCTCCAGTTATTTGTTTTTGTTTGAATCGTTCGCAGCTGCATACCACTGCTTGCGAACGTGCAGAATGCGCTGCAGCGCCGTGAGGTTTGCGAGGGCGGCCAAAATCCAGAGCGCCCATTCTGGCCGACCAAAGATAAGTGCGGGCACAAGAATGACATACCGTTCCAGGCGCGACATAAGCCCGACTTTGGCGTCAAATCCCAGCGCCTCGGCGCGCGCCCGCGTATACGACACCATCAACGAGCCGACGAGGGCGAGCAGCACCAGCACCGTAAGGACCTCGTCACCCTGGCCCGAATAATAGATGATCAGCCCGAGCATGGTCACGGCTTCCGTCCAGCGGTCGGTCGTCGAATCGATAAATGCGCCCCACCGGGATGGCTTGTCGTGCGCCCGCGCCGTGGCCCCGTCCAGCGCGTCGATCGGAGCCATCAGAAAAATGACAATGCCGCCGAGCGTAAAGCGCCCCTGCGAGAGCAACACCGCGCCCAGGATGTTCCCAACCAGCCCGACGAATGTGAGCACATTCGGATGAACGCCGGCCTTGGCAAGCGAAGCCCCCATGGGATCGAGTATCCATTTGGCACGCGCGCGCGCCCAATCCGTAAAAGTGACGAAGGTCTGTCGATTATCCGGTGCGGCTTCAGTCATGTTGTCTCAAAGAGATTGGTGTCAGGATAAATCCGCGCGAGCCGGGTTGCTGTAATGCGGCTACGTCGCAGGACAGCCCGCGCGGCAATGGTACTGGGGGGCAATATGGATGTCAAGGAAAATGGGTCAAACTACTTTA
>JBHHUI010000078.1:0-8572 GCA_046753805.1 Anaerolineales bacterium | reverse complement strand
CCTGCAGGCGCAGCGGCGATTATACCAGCCCTTAAACCTGCTGGTCAAGAATTCCGTCTCTCCCGGCATCGCCGCGCGCGAGTCTAACAGGACTCATAGGAGTCGTCAATAGTCGCGGTCGGCGTCGGCCCCAACAAAGCCCCGCGCCTGCCAGGCCGCATACAGCGCAACAGAGCCGGCAATGGCTGCGTTCAGGGAAGTCACGTTGCCGCGCATGGGGATGTTGAGCAGCAGATCACAGTTTTTTCGCACGAGCCGCCGCAACCCGCTGCCCTCATTGCCGACGACCAGCCCCAGCGGCAGATTTAAATCCACCTGCCCGAGCGGGCGGGCGCGCGGACCCAGGTCCAGCCCGGCCAGCCAGATGTCCTCTTCGCGCAGGCGGCGCATGGTCTGCACAAGGTTCGTCACGCGCGCCACGAGCACATGCTCGCTCGCGCCCATGGAAGCATCCACCACGGCCGGCGTCACATCGCCCGCCCGCCGGTTTTGAATGACGACGCCATGCACGCCTGTGGCCTCGGCGCTCCGGAGCAGTCGGCCTACGTTGCTGGGCGAATGCACCAGGTCCAGCAGCAACAGGAACGGCGGCTCGCCGCTTGTCGCTGCGCGCGCCAGGACATCGTCAAGCTCGACATACGGATACGGCCCGGCTTCGAGAATGACCCCCTGATGGCGCGCGCCGTGCAGTCGCTGGCTCAGGTCGTTCTTGTACGCGTGTTCAATCGGAATGCCGCGCGCTTCGGCGGCGGCGATCACCTGTGCAATTGTGTGCGGGTCGGCGTCGTGTGCGACGGTCAACCGGTGCAGGCTGCGGCGGCCGGCGCGCAGTGCTTCGAGGACAACGTTACGGCGGTAGAACAGCTCGCTCACTGCGGCTGTGCGAGCCGCCATTTGGTGCCGTCTTTGCCATCTTCGAGCAGCACGCCGAGCGCCTGCACGCGGTCACGGATGGCGTCGGCGGTGGCAAAGTCGCGGCGCTGGCGCGCTTCTTCGCGCATGTCAACCAGTAGTTGGATCAATCCGGCCTCGCGCTCTGCACTGGCGCGATCGGCCGTGGTGGCCGTCAGCAGGCCCAGAACATCGCCGGCGAGTTCCCGGTATAGCGCGGCCACTTTCTCCAGCGTAGCACGCGCCGGCGGCGCTGCGCGGTTGAGCATGCTGTTAACATTGCGGCTAAATTCGCGCAATACAGCCAGCGCGACCGGCGAATTAAAATCGTCGTCCATGGCGGCTTCAAAGCGCGCGCGGGCGTCTTGCAGCAGGTCGTCCGGATCGAAATCGTCGCTTGCGGGCAGGTCTGCCGCCGCGAGCCGTTGGCACACCTCGTTATACGGGCCGACGAGGCGTTCCCAGCCACGCCGCGCCCCTTCGAGCGCATCGTCCGAATAGTCGATCGGGCTGCGATACAGACTGGACAGGATAAAGAAGCGCAGCACCCCGGCCGGGTAACGCGCCAGCGCGTCTTTGATGGTGACCACATTGCCCAAGCTCTTGCTCATTTTGACGCCGTCGAGCGAGAGCGACCCGGCCAGCAGCCAGTAATTGGCATAGGGCTTGCCGGTCAGCGCTTCCGATTGGGCGACCTCGCACTCGTTGTGCGGGAACATGTTTTCCAGTCCACCGCCATGGATATCGTAGGTCTCGCCAAGATACTTGGTGGACATGGCCGTGCACTCGATATGCCAGCCGGGGTAGCCGTCGCCCCACGGGCTAGGCCAGCGCAGGATGTGGTCAGGTTCAGCCAGCTTCCACAGAGCGAAGTCTTCCGGGTTGCGCTTCTCCTGGCGGACCGCCGTCGCCACGCGCGCGCCCGTTTCCTGTTCTGCAATGCGGCGACCGGACAACTTGCCGTACTCCGGCCACGACGAGACGTCAAAATAGACCGACCCGTTTACTTCGTAAGCATGGCCTTTTTCGATCAGGCGTTGCGTCGCTGCAATCTGTTCCGGCACATGCGCCGCAGCCCGTGGCATGATGTTGGGACGCACATTGCCAAGCGCGTCCATGTCGTCGAGGTAGGAACGCATGTAGCGCTCCACGACTTCCATCGGCTCGATCCGCTCACGGCGGGCGCCCTTCAGGATGCGATCCTCGCCCGAGTCGAGGATGTGCCCAACATCGGTGATGTTCTGCACATACGTCACTTCGAACCCTTTGTGGCGCAGGTAACGCACGATTACATCCATCGAAACATAGAGTTTCGCGTGCCCGATATGGGCATGGTCGTACACCGTGGGGCCACAGACGTACATGCGCACACGTCCGGGCTCGAGCGGCTCGAAGCGTTCTTTGGTGCGCGTCAGCGTATTGTAGACGGTCAGCGTCATTCGAGGTCCCCCTGCCGGCTGCTAAGCCGACGTTTCGGGCCGGGCGAACACCATGCGTCCGGCCGCCGTCTGGAGCACTTTCGTCACGACGACGCTGATGGTGTCATTGATGTAGTGCTTGCCGTTCTCCACGACGACCATCGTACCATCTTCAAGGTATCCCACGCCCTGCCCCTGTTCCTTGCCTTCCTGGATGATCTGCACACCCATCGATTCGCCGGGCAGGAAGACAGCCTTCACCGCGTTAGCCAGCTCGTTGATATTGAGCACCGAGACACCCTGGATTTCGGCGACCCGGTTCAGGTTGTAGTCATTGGTCAACACGGCGCAGTGCAACTGCTTGGCCAGGATCACCAGCTTGTCGTCAACTTCGCGCACGCCTTCCACATCCATGTCGGTGATGCGCACCGGCACGATGGCATCCTTTTGGAGTTTGTTCAGAATCTCCAGCCCGCGCCGGCCGCGGTTGCGGCGCAACACATCGGCTGAGTCGGCCACATGCTGGAGTTCGTTGAGCACAAAACGCGGCACAAGCATAGTGCCAGAGATGAAGCCCGTGCTGCTGATATCGGCCACGCGTCCGTCGATGATTGCGCTCGTGTCTATCAGGACATTGTTCGAATTCCCATTCGCGCGCGCGTCACCGGTCGCGGGGGGTCCGCCGCGCGTTCGGAAGAGTGAAAACAGGTCACGCTGGCGCATCACGAAGATGGAAACCCCCAGCCAGGCGAAGGCGATGACGCCAACAAACGGCAGCACCTGGCTGAATGGACTGGGAAGCAATGATAGAGGAAAAGCCAGCAGCGCCGCAATGATCAGACCCACGATTAACCCGACCAGCCCCGCCACCAACTTTTGCGCCGGCAATTGTCCGATCTGACCGCGCAGCAGACGCGCCGGGCGCGTGGTGATATAGGGCGTGACGACGAGCCCGAGTAGCGCGCCCACGAGGGCGAACACCCCGGCCCAGATCGTAGCCGGCGGCTGCCCGCCCGCCAGTTCGGCTACATTGGCGCCCAGCCACAGTCCGCCGCCGCCGAAGGCAAACATGCCGATAATTCTCCATACAAATTCGATACTCATCGTTCAACCTCTTCTGACTGTTCGGCGCCGCCGCTGCAATGCATCCGAACTGCAACCGGTACTTAAATACAAAAGGTGAGCACCCGGTGGCTCACCCTGATCGAGCAGATTTCGTAGACCGCTAGCCGATTATCCTGTTGTCAGGAGTGCTGCCCTTCTCTGGGCAGTCTACGAAATCACGTGCGCCGAAAGTGAAGTATAAGGCCGGGTGCGCGGGCGCAATAAACGGATGAATGCCCGCAACATACTTATTTGCAAATGATGCATTAATGGTATCACACGCGCCGGACAGCGTCAAAAAATCAGCGATTGGGCGATGGGGTCACAAACTCAATGTTCCGTCACCGTTCAGCACTAATCCGCAACAAGCGCAAGTTTCAGCGCCTCGCGCGCGGAACGCACTTGCGTCACTTCGAGCTTATCAGGGAAGGATGCGCCAGCGCGGATCGTCTTGGGCACGATCGCGCGCCGGAAGCCCAGCTTGGAAGCCTCTTTGAGCCGCGCCTGCAGTTGCCCCACCGCACGCAACTCACCCGAAAGGCCGATCTCGCCCACAAGCACCAGGTCCGCCGCAACCGGCCGGTCTTTAACGGAAGACACAATCGCAACAGCAGTCGCCAAGTCGGCGGCCGGCTCCTGCACTTGCAATCCCCCGATCACATTCACGAACACATCCTGGTCGGCCAACCGGACTCCAAGACGGCGCGTCAGAACGGCTGTCGTCAGTAGCAGCCGGTTGAAGTCCACGCCGTTAGGCGTGCGGCGCGGATTCCCGAACGCAGTCGGGCTGGCGAGGGCCTGCACTTCCACGAGCAGTGGGCGCGTCCCTTCCATGGTGACGGCGATGGCCGATCCGGGCGCATTCACGAGCCGCTCTGCCAGAAACGCCTCCGATGGGTTCGCAACCTCGACCATTCCGGCTTCGCGCATCTCAAAGACGCCGACCTCCGAAGTCGCGCCGAAGCGGTTCTTGACGCCACGTAACAGGCGATAGACATGGTGGCGGTCACCTTCCAGATACAACACGGTATCGACCATGTGCTCCAGCACGCGCGGGCCGGCAATGTTGCCCTCTTTGGTGACGTGGCCGACGAGGAACATCGCCAGCCCGGAAGACTTTGCCAGCGCCGTCAGACGGGCGGCGCAAGCGCGCACCTGGCTGACAGAGCCGGCGGCCGAGCTCATTTCGCTGTTGTACGTAGTCTGAATCGAATCGACGATGACAAGGCGGGCCTGAACGCGCTCGATATGGTTCAGGATTGCATCCAGGTCAGTTTCCGTAACCAGGTACAGGTCGTCGGCTTGCCGGATGCGCTCGCCGCCCAGACGGGTTGCGCGCATCTTGATCTGGCGCGCCGACTCCTCGCCGGAGACATACAACACCGGCTCCGCCTCGTTCGCCATGGAGAGCGCCACCTGCAGCATCAGGGTGCTTTTGCCGATGCCGGGATCGCCGCTGATCAGGACGACGGAGCCGGGCACGATCCCGCCGCCCAGCACGCGCGCGAACTCCTCGATGGGCAGCTGCAGCCGGGCTTCCGAGTCGCCTTCGATGTCCGACAACCGCTGTGGTGGGGAGGCGGCCGCCAGACTGGCGCGGCCCGCCCGTACATTGGCGGCCGGCGCGGCGACGATTTCCTCGACCATGGAATTCCATGCGCCGCATTGGGGGCACTTGCCCATCTCACGCGCGGCAACGCGGCCGCATTCCTGGCATACGAATCGAGTCTTAGTCCTGGCCATGTGGAGGACCTCCCGGCCAGTTGATTATATGTGAAAACACCCGCTAGAACAAATGTTTTGGGGGCGTGCTGTACAGCCGCACGCCGGTAGCGTCGAAGATGGCGTTGGCGATGGCGGCCCGCGCGTGACCCACGACGCCGGCGCGTATGTGTGCGGCTCTCCGTCAGTTGGCCGCCGAACGCGCAGGTTGAGTCAGCGCCTGCACCAATTCGCGCGCCCCGACCCCCATCAACAGCGAATCCACGCCCGCGATGATGAGTGTGTAGCCTTGCTCGATATACGGCGCGACCGCTGCTGCGTCAGTGCCGAAGTAGCCGACCGGCACATTGGCGGCGAGACACGCAACGCGCACGCGGTCGATGGCAGCGCGCACCTCGGGGTCGTCCACTGCGCCGGGCTTGCCCATGCTGGCGGAAAGATCATACGGCCCGACGAGCACGGCATCCACGCCCGGCACCCGCACGATGGCTTCGATGTCCGCGACCGCCGCACGGTGCTCGGCCTGCACGATCACGGCGATGTCGTCGTTGGCGCGGTCGATATACTCCTGGAAGCCCAGTCCGTATTCGTGGGCGCGCGCCAACCCGACGCCGCGCGTCCCTTCCGGCGCGTATTTGCACAGCCGTACCACGCGCTCGGCTTCCACGGCCGAATTCACCTGCGGCGCGATCACTCCGGCTGCACCGATGTCGAGATATTTCTTGATCCACGTCTCATCGGCCGAAGGCAATCGCACCACGCCGGGGCAGCCCGGACCGGCCGCCTGCAGCGTGGCTTGCGCGCGGGGTGGATCAAATGCGCCATGCTCGGCGTCGACAAACAGCCAGTCGTAACCGGCGGCGGCCATGATCTCGGCCACCTCCGGCGCGCCGAGCGTGAGCATAGGGCCAATCAACAAATCGCCGCGGCGCAGGCGGGATCGAAACGACTGTGTCATTGGCGGCTCCTTGCGAGGGGCTATTCGGCCAGCGCCGGGCAGCCAATTGTGCGGACGCTCTCGATGTGTACAGGCAACTGGTAAAGCTGCTCCCAGGCGGTCTCATCCTCGAGATCGAAGGGTACTTCCGGTTCCTCCCAGAAGCACAGCACGAGATGCTCGGGGTCCTCTTCTTCGAACTCATCTTCGGCCGGTAGCGGCTCGGCGTAGGCGATCATCACCAGATACAGGCCGCTGGCTTCGTCGAGAAACGTGTCCACATCGTAGCCTTCGTCCATGTGTTCGGGCGTGAGCGGGCCGCCACAATCCGGGCAGAGCAAGTCGATCGTGTGGCCGTCGTCGAACACGAGGCCGGCGATGCCGCCATCCAGGCCGGGGATTACGTCGGTGATCTGCTTCTGCCCCAGGTGCTCCTCAGTCCAGCCGAGCACGCATTCCAGCTCGCCGTCGATCTCGAGCATTGGACACAGGTGTTCTGCACAAATGGGGCGGTCGTCGGGGGGAAAATCATCGAATGCCATAGCACCCCCACTATACACCGAATCCGGCGCAGTCCGGGCGGGTTTAGTGTGTATACTGTGAAGGCTGTACCGGGGCCTGCCGCAATCCGTCTTCCGCGCTCATGAACATCTTAACGCCCCACATACCGAACCTGGCACAGCGGTCGAAGTGCAGTACACTGGCCGCCGCTTCGCCGGCGTCGTCACGCCTAAACCGCGGTATGACGCTGACATGGCCCGGTTGAAGTCCTGGGTTCTGATCTCTAGCGGCAAGCGAGGAGAATGATATGACAAAGAAAGTAGACGCCATCATCATCGGCGCGGGGATCATCGGCTGCGCCACCGCCTTCGAGCTGGCGAAGAAGGGTTACAAGACCCTCAGCATCGACAAGATGGGCGACGCGGGGTCCGGCTCCACCAGCAATTCGTGCGCCATCATCCGCTTCCACTACTCCACACACGAAGGCATCACGATGGCCTACGAGGGCTACTTCTATTGGAAGGATTGGGCGAACTATCTCGAAGCAGCGGACGAACGCGGCTTTGCCAGATATCGTGAGACCGGCATGCTCGTATTGAACGAGTACGAAGGCCAATACGACCGCACCATTGAACACTTCAAAAACATCGGCGTGCCATTCGAGGAGTGGGACAACGACCAGGTCGTCAACCGGTACCCGCTTGGCACTGGCCTTTACGGGCCGCCCAAATTGCCGGCCGAGGACGGCTTTTGGGATGATCCACACGGAAGTCTCGCCGGCGGCATTTACAATCCTCAGGGCGGCTACGTCACCGACCCACAACTGGCGACACATAACCTGATGCGGGCGGCCGAGGCCAAGGGCGGCGAATTCATCTTCAACGCCGAAGTCGCGAAGGTACACCGGGACGCTGGCCGTGTCGCCGGCGTCACGCTAAAAGATGGCACGCGCATCGACGCGCCGATCGTCGTCAACGCCGCCGGGCCGCATTCGTTTGTCATCAACCGCATGGCGGGCGTCGAAGAAGGCATGAAGATCAAGACGAACGCCCTGCGCCACGAAGTCCACACCGTCCCGTCGCCCGCAGGATTCAACTACGAGCAGGACGGGGTCGTCGCTCACTGCGCGGATGTCGGCGTCTACTGGCGGCCCGAAGTCGGCAACAGCCTGATCGTCGGCAGCGCCGACCCGGACTGCGACCCGAAGGAATGGGTGGCGGACCCGGACCATTTCGCGCGCGAGGTCACGGAGGAGCGCTGGAAGGCGCAAGTCTACCGGCTGGCGAAGCGCATGCCCACGTTGGAGATTCCGAATACAGCCCGTGGGTTGGTCGACCTGTACGACGTTTCAGACGACTGGATCCCGATTTACGACAAGTCGGACCTGCCGGGCTTCTACATGGCAGTCGGCACGAGCGGCAACCAATTCAAGAACGCGGCCGTTGCCGGCCATCTGATGTCCGAACTGATCGACGCGTGCGAGCACGGCCACGACCACGACGCCGATCCAGTGCAAGTCATGTGCCGTTACACGCCGCACACGCTCGACGCCGGGTTCTATTCGCGCCGGCGGGAGATCAACGCGGAGAGCAGCTTCTCTGTATTGGGATAGCGGAGACTGTGCGCCTGCACGAGTTCGTACAGCGTCGCATGCACCTCGCGCGCCCCACTGAAGGACGCACTTCACATCGCCCGCCGCTGCAGCACTAACCGAATCGAAATAGAATTTGACCAGCCTCCGGCGCGCCGCATTCCGGCCGATGCGCCGCGCCTGCTCCAGCAGGTCGAGACTGGTGCTGTGGTACTATTCATCAAGGGGTCACAACCGCTTACGTAGGTGGGAGGAGGTGCGATTGGAGTAGCACATATATCGCCTCACCTGACGTTCGCCGCTCTATTGTCTATAAGGAGTCCGATAATGTCTAAGTCCACTCAGTCCAACAAGAAGAGCACGGGGCACAACGGCTATATCTGGAGCCAGCGCTCGCCACTTGCAACT
>JBHHUI010000077.1:0-8718 GCA_046753805.1 Anaerolineales bacterium | reverse complement strand
GCTCTGCTCGAAAATAACGTGCGCGTCGCAGCCGGAATAGCGGCAGCGCTAAGCGGTTAGTCTTCGGCGTCGGCTCCTCTTTGGGCGAAAGCACGACCATCGGAATCTTACGCGCCCCGACGCGCTGTCGGTGGGCTGCCTGGTCGGCGGACATTGTCATTGCTCCGGCGTCGCCGTCGGCGCCGCGACCACCCGGAATTGCCCGGCGCGCTTCAACACGTCCCCGACATAAATGTGGACCTGATAATGGCCCGGCCGCCAGTCGTCGTTCTCCCATTTCGTAACCGCAAAACCGGCTTCAAAACCGTCCCACGACAGGGTCTCAATGTAGACCGGCTCGCCCTCGTAGTACCACACCGTGGTCCATTGCACCTCCGGGATCATGCCGGTGTAGGTAAACAATACGACCATCTGGGTTAGCCCCTCGTTTACAAACACTTCGCCGCCGTTGATCGGAGCGTATTGTTTGGTGTAGTCCTGCGCGAAGGTAAACAGGCCGATGACCGTGTCCGGATTGGGTGTAACGGTCGAGGCGGTATCCGTGATGCGCAGGCGTGGATATGCCGGTGTGCCTGTCTCGGTCGGCGTCGGCGTCCGCGATGGCGTGAACGTCTGCGAGGGCGTTAGCGTGCGGCTTGGCACAGGCGTAATCGACGGCGTCAGGGTAATCGTCGGAGACAATGTGATGGTTGGGGTCGGCGTCGGGGTCGGCGGAGTGGTCGGCGTGGGCGTGGGCGTGACCACGGTTTGTATCGCGCGCACGCCGAACAACTGCCCGCACAGGGCGGCAATGAGCATGGCGCCGCCGATGGTCAAATAGCGCAGCCGTCGGCGGAGCAGTTGTTGCCGTACCAGAAAGAACGGTTCGCTATCGGCCCGGCGGCCGGCAGCCCATCCAGCGAGCAGTACCAGCGCGCCGCCAAACCCGGCGATCAGTACGGCCAACAGCACATAAGTTTCGGTTGCAAGCGATAACATGTATGTAAAATCTCGTCTGCGGCCTTAGCATACCGCCGCCGAAGGTAGTGTCAACCATGGCTGCGCGACGAATTGGCCGAAAGGTGACTGGCACTTGAGCATCAAAGAATCTGTCCGGTTTTACGCTGGCGGCAGCGACTTATGTTGACCAACGTGCCAGTCACCTGAAAAATGCTCCCCCTCCGTTCCGCGTGTTGGCTGGGGTATATCCGCGCGGGTATAATCGGCATTGCCCGCCGACGGCCATCCAGATGACATCCGAGCAACTCGACCAATTACTGCAGGCAGGTATTGAAGCCGTACAAGCTGGCGAGAAGGCCCATGCGCGCAGCTTGCTGCTGCAGGTCATCGAACAGGATGACCACATCGAAAACGCCTGGTACTGGTTGAGCGTGGCCGTCGAGGACGCCGAAGATAAACTCCTCGCGCTCGAGAACGTCCTGGTCCTGAACCCGGACCATGAAGTCGCCCGGAGTAATTTGGAATGGTGGCGGCAGCGCGTCAAATACGAGACCGAGAATCGCAGCGCCCGCGCGCGGGCCGCGGCGACGCCTTCGCCCGAGCCGGCCAGCGGGTCGCCGCTGTTCGCCGAAGATGTTCCGGAGCCGGCCGCGTCGGCGTCTCCATCCGTGTTCGATCTATCGGCCGCGGAGTTGGCCGCTGCCGACGCCGGCGACACATCGTTTCTGGCGTTTGACTATGGCCCCGGTCAGCAACATGCTACCCACCACGGCGATGACGGCGCGTATGATCCATTTCAGTGTATTTATTGCGGCTACCTTGCCACTGAGCATGACCGCCGCTGCCCTGATTGCGGGCGCAAGTTGGTAACCCGCCGGGCTCGCACGCGGCTGGCCTCCGGCTCGCTTAAATCGGCCCGGCTTGTCGTCGCCGGCATAACCTTTCTCATCGCCATTGAAACAATTCTGATCGTGAGTTTGGCGGGTCTCAGCGAATCCGCGCGCCAGTTGGCGGTCTCGATTGGCTCATCGCTCGTCGGTTACGAGTTCATATTTGGCGATCTGGGTCGGCTGGAAAACCAGGTGCTGGTCGGCCTGATTGCCGCGAGCGGCGTGCGACTGTTGCTGTATATCGTCGCAATGGTCGGCCTGTATGCACGCGTGAATTTCAGTTTCTATCTGGGGATATTTGTGCTGGCCGCCGACGTGTTGTTTTCGGGATATCGGGCCACGACAGGGCTTATGGGGTTTGGGCTGCTCATCGTTGTCGGCGCGCTGGCATTGTTCGGTTTGTATCTCATCTTCGCATCGGAGCAAGATTTCGATGTCTCGGAAGAGCGCATTCATTGCAAACCGGATGCCGCCGCAAAGTCAGCCGGCGAGTTGAGCCGACGCGGCCATGAATACTCGCTAGCGGGCAAGTGGGGGCTGGCGGTGGCGCACTTCCAGGCGGCGGTAGCGGCCATGCCGGCAAGTATGCCCTTTTACAAGCAACTGGCGCTGGGGTACACCCAGATCGGCCGCTACCAACGCGCGTTGAGCGCGTTGGAAGAGATCCGCCGGCGCGATCCGCAGGATGCCGAAGTGAGCGAACTTATGGCGATGGTCAAAGATCAGCAGGCTCATGATCCAAAACGTGGAGGTGAGTGGTGGAGGGAGGTCTAAAAGCGAGCATGATGTGGCCGGCGCCGATACGCTTCCGACCGGCGCGTCTGCGCGATTTATCAGCGCTGCGGCGTCTGGAGCAGGTCTGCTTTGACGGCGATGCCTGGGGCATACTGGGATTGACTTTTGAGTTGCTTCACCCCGCCGGCGTGAATGTGGTCGCTGCCTGTGGGCCGCGCATCGTCGGAGCCGCGTTCGGGGAAGCGCATCTGTTTCGGCGCTGGGCTACTATTGCGAGTTTGGCGGTGCATCCAGACTTCCGCCGCAACGGGTTGGGTACGCGACTGCTGGAGTCGTGCGAAGCGCTCTTGAAGCGCCCATTTCTATATCTGACTGTGCGTACGTCGAACCGGGCGGCGTTGAACCTGTATGAAAAACTTGGCTACGTGCGCGCCGGCGTGCGTCGGTTGTATTATGCCGGCGGCGAAGATGCCATCGAAATGACCAAAACACGCGATCATTGACGCCGTATTTCAGCCTCTGGTAGAATTCCTGCCCGGCGTTTTTTGCCGCGTCGTGTTATGACAATCAGGGCGTTGTACCCTTCGCCTGCTACGGCAATGCGGAACGGCGATTTCGGAAAGCGGCTTGTGTTTCGAAATCTGAAATCCGCATTCCACAATCCGCAATGAGAAAGGGCTTGATTCAATGAAAGTTTTGCTGCTTAGAGACGTATATAAACTCGGGCATGCCGGCGATGTAAAAAAGGTCGCCGACGGCTACGCGCGCAACTATCTGCTTCCGCGCCGGCTGGCCATCCCCGCGACGGCTGGCGCGCTGAAACAGGCCGACCGCGTCCGGGCCGCCGCGACTGAACTGCGGGTCAAGGAGAACCGCGAAAAAGCCGGGCTGGCCGAACGCCTGGCGGATTTGCAGCTTGCGTTCCCCGTCCGGGCAAGCGAGCAGGGCAAACTGTATGGCTCCGTGACCCATCAGATGATCGCGGACGCAATCACAACCGCGGTCGGCGAAAGCATCGATCGGCGTAGTATCATGTCGCCGCCTCTACGCCAGATCGGCGAGTATCACGTGCCGATCCGGCTCACCTCTGACCTGGTACCGAACGTGCACGTACTGGTACATCACGAAGACCAGGCCGCGACATCGGTACTGGAAAGCACGCCGGCTGCCGCGACGGCGCCGACTGTGCCTCCCGCCGCAGAGTCGGAAACCGATGAGGCTGCGCCCGAAGACGAACCAGTGGCCGAGGTGGAAGAGGTCAAACCGGACGCTGTGGAAGCCGCCGCCTGACTCAGGGCAAACATGAACATCCGATCGTCGGCTGCAGCCCGTAGCTGGCAAATTGCCGTCGCGATCAACACACAATTATAGATATGCGCATGGCGGTGGGGTACGCGAGCGGAGCAGCATGCTAAAAGCGCTGGGCGACACGTTACGCGAGGCGCGCGAGGCGCGCGGCCTGACACTGGAAGATGTTGAAAAGTCGACGCGCATTCGCGTGCGCTACCTTGCGGCGCTGGAAGACGGCGATTTAGGCGCGCTGCCCACCGACGTGCAGGCGCGCGGCTTTCTGCGCAACTACGCCCGCCACGTGGGGTTGGACCCGTCGGCGACGATGGCGCAATTGGAAGCGGCGCTCAATAGTTCGCGCCGCCGCTCGCTCCGGGCGCTGTTCCGCCGTAACAAAGCCCCTGGCAACGGAACCACCCCGGCCCTGGAAAACGGCGTCGCCCCGGAACCGCTGCCCAAAGCACTGCCTGCCAATCCGGCCCAGTTCGCGCAGTCGGTCGCCCCCCGTATTTCGCGTTGGCGACGTCTGCGTCACTTGATCACTATCGACGCCGTGATCGTGGTGGCGCTGTTCCTCGGTATCGTAGCCTTTTTTATCTGGAGCGGTACACGGGTCGCCACCGCCGTGCTGGCGCAACCGGAAATTACGGCCACGCCGCAGGTGATTGGCCCGACCGCCACCCCCACCCTCATCACGAAGATTACCTTCACACCGAGCGCGCCGCCGCCGCTGGCCAACTTCTCGGACGTGCAGTTGGAATTGCTCGCGGAGCAGCGCGCCTTCGTTCGCGTGCAGGTGGATGGCGAGCCCCAGTTTGACGGTCTGCTGGCTCCGGGGGAGCGGCTGGCGTACAGCGGCGCGCAATCAGTTGAAGTGATCACCGGCAACGGCGCCGGCGTGCGCGTGATCCTGAATGGAACCGATTTCGGGCTGCTGGGCAGTTTTGGTGAGGTGGTCGCGCGCATCTATCAGCCCAACGGCTGGATAACGCCCACGGCTTCCACCACACCCACGCCAAGTGAGACGCCCCTCGCCACCGAATCGCCCGCGGCCGGGGAAGCTGCCACCGAGTCCGGATAGCGTCTGCGGGAAGGCTGCCCCGTCCGGGTGATGGTGGCCGGTGGGGCATGGCGGTTTCAGGGTGGATGTGCTGGCGCCGGCGGATTTTGGCCTGTGCGAGCAGCTGCAGATTCGCGGGCGGCGGTGGGCGCGCAACTGCGCGACTGGTCGGGTGGAGAAGTTGACATTGATCACTACGAACCAGAGTGCGGTTCGTGTATGATTATCGTCGCCGCCGCCGCGCCGTCGAGCGCGCGGCAGCCAGGTCGGCTGGCCCGCCCCGGCGCCGTGAGTGGTCCCGGCCCTGCCGGGGCAAACCATGAATCCAGAGGGAGATACCCAACCATGAAGAATCTACTTGTCCGGGATTGGATGACGAAACAGGTGATTACCGGCGACACAGAATTGACGCTGCCGGAAGCGCACGAACTTATGAAGGAACACGGCATTCGCCGGCTGCCGATCACTCGCAACGGCAAGCTGGTCGGTATTGTGACGCGCAGCGACATTCGCGGCGCGCAACCGTCGTCGGCCACCTCGCTGAGCATCTGGGAGATGAACTACCTGCTGTCCAAGCTCACGATGGGCAAGATCATGACGGAAGCGGTGTTCACCATCACGCCGGACGCAACGCTGAAGGATGCCGCCACCATCATGCACGACAAGAAAGTCGGCGCGTTGCCGGTTGTCGCGGACGGTCAGATCGCCGGCGTAATCACCGAGTCGGATGTCTTCCGGGCCATGATCGCAGGGTTCGATAAAGACGAATCGGGTTAGCGCCCGGAGAACTGCCACAGATAACACCGACTCCACGGGCAGCAAGAAATCCGTGGAGTTTGTCTTTGTCTGTGTGTTGCGGGGTTATCTGCTCGTCGGCGATTGCAGTGCTGCGCCGCCTTCAGGCGCGGCGCATTGAAAGACGCTGCTTACCTGCGCGAACTGGCTGGTAGCCCGGCCAGGGTCGCCGACCCACGCGCCGGCAATTTCATCCACCAGTTCGCAGCGTCGGCGGGCGTAAGCTTCCAGCGCCGCCCACTCCGCGCCCGGCTCCTGGTTGCAGCCTGTTGCGCGGTCGATCACCAGGTAGTCGGGCGCAAGTTGATCCAAAAGCGCGGGCAGCGCCGCCGCAGGCGTTGCGGCCGTCGGCGCTCCCAGATAACTGCGCACGACGGTTTCGCGCGTCTGGCCGAGCAGGAATACATATTCGTCGGCCATGAACGCGCGGCCGTCCCGCAGCGCCCACCACCAGGTCGTGTCGGCGATGACCCTCGCGTCTGATGGAACGGTGCCGGCGAGGGCGTTGAAAGTCTCGTCGTAGCGCCCATCCCGGTAGCGGTACACCAACCATGCGTCCCCTGCGAGCTGCGCGGCAAGCAGCGCGCTTGCCAGGGCGACGAATCCCATTTGTCGCCAGCGAGGCCCTGGGACAGTTGCAGCGAATTGCCGCAGCGCGCCCGCGCCCAGTATGAACCAGAAGGGCGACCAGAGCAGCGCATATTGCACGAAGCGCTGCGAATACCCAGCAGCGAAGACGCCCAACGAAAGCAGCGCGATGGCGGACAGCATGCGCGCCGACCCGCCCCGCCGCAGACCGAACGCTGCGCCCGCAACTGCCAGCAACAGCTCCAGCAGCGATAGCGGCCCACCGGCCACCCAGAAGGTCAACCGCAGCCACTCCACAAAGGCGAGCAGGCGTCCGGCTACGGATAGGCTTTCGCCGGACTCTGCGAAAGTGGTGTAGAAGAACAACTGGCCGAGGTCGCGGACAGACGCGCCCAGGTGGAGCAGCGCCCACAGAGCGCCGGCAAGAAAGGCTCCGCCGCCAAAGGCTATCAATTCCTGCCAACGCTTCTGTCCTGCGCCGAGTCGGATCAGCACGACCAGTCCGATAGCCGCCGTGATGGCAAAGCCATTGCCGTGTACGTCGCCCGGCAGCACGGCCAGCGCGCCGACGCCCGCAGCCGGCAGCAATGCGCGCCGCTCGGACTGCAGCAAAGCCAGCGCAGCCCACACCGCCAGCAAGGCAGCCGTTGTTACCCATGTCTCCGGGCGCGCGGTGTGCGCCGTCAGCAGCGCTTTCGTCGTCGTGGCGAAGAGCAGCGCCGCTGCTGCGCCGGTGAGGCGATTAAAAATGCGCGCGCCGATGTGGTAGGTGAGCAGCGCCGCCAACGCCCAGCCGAGCACCGAGAAGGCGCGCGCCGCCCACAGCGATACGCCGAAAAGTTGGAGCACGGCTGCCAATCCGAGCGCGTACAGCCGACCGTGGGCAGCCATGTTGGCGTCGCGTCCGAACGGATCGCCTGCCGGCAGCAGCAACGACCAGTCCACGCGCCCGTGGTCGCGCAGCGCAACCGCGCTGGCTCCGTAGCCGGTCTCGTCGCACGAGGGCGCGGGGTAGGTGCGCAGCGTGGCGCTAAAAAAGAGCGCAACGAGCGCAGCGACGGCCAGTACGACCGTGCGTGGTTGTTTTAATGCGGCGAGCATGGCGGGGTACGATAACACAAAAGCCGCCCACTTCGGGGCGGCGCAGCGGTTTAACGAAACCTCCGAGGTCCGCTTGCGCGAGACCTCGGAGGTTTTTTGAACGCGTTACCTGATTACCCAGTCAACATGTTCCGCAGCACGGTGTGCAGGATGCCCCCGTTGCGGTAGTACTCCACCTCCACCGGCGTATCGATACGGCAGGTGGTCGTAAACTCCAGCACGCTGCCGTCCGCACGCGCGGCGCGCACGGCAATGTCCTGCAGCGGCTGCAGGTCGGCGGGGATGTCGATGTCGAACGTTTCCTGACCCGTCAGTCCGAGCACCTCCCATGTCTCGCCGGGCTTGAACTGCAGCGGCAGCACGCCCATGCCGATCAGGTTGCTGCGGTGGATGCGCTCGAAGCTGGCGGCGATCACGGCGCGCACGCCGAGCAACTGCGTACCCTTGGCCGCCCAGTCGCGCGAGGAGCCGGTGCCATATTCCGCGCCGGCCAGCACCACCAGCGGCGTGCCCTGCGCGGCGTATTTCTCGGCGGCGGCGTAAATCGTCATCTGCTCGCCGGTGGGTAGGTAGGTCGTCACGCCGCCCTCCGTGCCGGGCGCGAGCAGATTCTTCAACCGGATGTTGGCGAACGTGCCGCGCATCATCACGCGGTCGTTGCCGCGCCGCGAGCCGTACGAGTTGAAGTCTGTGCGCGCGACGCCGCGCTCCAGCAAATATGCGCCGGCCGGACTGTTGCCTGCGATGCTGCCGGCGGGAGAGATGTGATCGGTCGTGATGGAATCGGCGAGCAGCGCCAGCACGCGCGCGCCGCGCACGGGTTCGATCGGCGGCGTCTCCAGCGGCATGTCCACGAAGAACGGCGGCTCCTGAATGTACGTCGAGTCATCGTCCCAGTCGTACAGCGCGCCGCCGACGCCCGCCACTTCGTTCCAGCGCTCGTTGCCGGTAAACACATTGCCGTAGCGCTCGGCGAATTGCTGCGGGTTGACGGCTGCCGCCACCGTCGCGGCGATCTCGGCCTGACTCGGCCAGATGTCGCGCAGATAGACAGGCTGGCCGTCCGCACTGACGCCAAGCGGCTCATTCTCCATGTCGATGTCCACCGTGCCCGCCAGCGCGAACGCCACCACGAGCGGCGGCGAGGCGAGGTAGCTGGCGCGCACTTGCGGGTGGACGCGGCCTTCGAAGTTGCGGTTACCCGACAGCACTGATGCAGCCACGAGGTCCCCCGCGCTCACGGCTGCGGCGACCGCCTCCGGCAGCGGCCCGCTGTTGCCGATGCAGGTCGTGCAGCCGTAGCCGACGGTGTGGAAACCG
>JBHHUI010000076.1:0-8752 GCA_046753805.1 Anaerolineales bacterium | reverse complement strand
GAGTCTCGAAGAAAGGGTTCGCTCGGGTATGCAGCGTCACGTCGAGGCCGTTCGGAAAGCCCGCCTCGTCCAGGAGGCGTCGGGCCTCCGCCCTTTCGGCCTGCTTCTCTCCGTACCCCGGCAGGCCGCGCACCTGCCACGCCTTGGAGAGCATTGCCTGTGCCCGGTGGATTTCGAGCGCTGCGGCGATTGCCTTTTGCCACTGTTGGTCGTCAGGTTCCGGACTGCCAAAAACCGCCAGTAACAGATCGCCTTCGTATTTGTCCACCGTGCCTTCGTAGCGAAAGACAATCGGGATGAAAGCGCTATACATTTCGTTCAGCATCTGCACGAGTACATCCGGCTCAAGCTTTGCGCTGAGAGCCGTAAACCCACGCACGTCCGCCATGAGCACTGTCACCGGATCGGCGCGCTGACCTCCCAGCCGGACTTCGCCCTTCTCCTGCAGTAGTCGGCTGACGACATGCGGCGAGAACTGGCTTAGCAGGCTGGCCTGCAAGCGCTCTTCTCCCCGCAGGCGGTCCTGCAATGTGTGGATGCGGATGAACATGGCGGTCTGTTCCGCAATCGTGCGCAACAGATCAAGGTCGGCCCGCTGGAACGCTTCGCGGTCGGCGTAACTATCGACATACACCACGCCAAAGACTTCGTCATCCCAGATCAGCGGTGCATAAATCGCCGCCTGAACTTTGTAATACAGGGCCGTCTTAGGAATATCTTGTTCGGACTGTTGGTCCGCAGACCAGATAAACGCCTGGCGTTGTTCAGAAGCGCTGTTGGCCCAGGTCATACTCACCGAGTGATGACCGGCGGGCCAATGGGTTTTCAGAAGCAGTTTGCCATGGTCATCGCGCAGCAGCACCGCGCCGCGCTGTGCGGCCGGAACGGCGCGCTGCACCTGGTCCTTCAAAATATCGAACACCTCGTCAATCGACTCGGCCGACCCGAGCGCGCGGCCAACATCATGAAGGGCCTGCAACTGCCGCATCGCAGCTTCAAGCGCGTCTGTACTGGGCGAATCGCGCAACGTGATAAACGGCGGAAGACCGGCATCCACCTTCTCCGCAATATCACCATGAATGTCGGTACCTGCGGGACCCGGTCTCGGCGTCGGCTTATCGCGCTCTACTTCGATGATCGTACTGCCGATCAACACATGCGTGCCGGGCGGCAACAATGTTTTCTGAGAAATCTTCTTGCCGTTGACGCGCGTACCGTTGGTACTGCCCAGATCTTCAACCCAGAATTCGCCGTCTTTCTCGGCAATCGCGGCGTGCAGGCGTGAAACGGCCGTGTCATTCGCCAGATTGATCTCAATATTCCAGTCCGGCGAGGGCCGGCCAATCAGCGCCAGATCGCCGTTTACGACGACGCGTTCTTTGGGATGGGGTGGGGTCGTGAATGTAATAATCATCGCGGCCAGGTACGGGTCTGTATTTTACTTTTTATTCAGGTTTCGCACCTGTTAGAAACTGGTTTGGTGTTTTCGATGCGGGCATAGGTTGCCGAGGTGTGCATCTTTTCACCAACGATGCCTTGCCACTTGGGATAGAATCACCGTAAAATAGATAAGATATATCGAAAAAGCTCCACCGTCGGACCAACGGGAGGCGCGCTACTTCCCACTGCAACTCGTGGAGAACTTAGGGAGGAGATGACCATGTACGAAAAGCCAGAACTCACCAAGCACGAAGACCTGACTCAGATCACTTTCAGCAGCCACTAATCCTGGTTCGCGGAGAGACGGGCAGCCGGTTTGCGGGCCGAACACCAGCCGCCGCAGCCCGTAGTGGTTGGCGCCGACATCACCGCTGAAAGCACGGCGTTCGATGTCCGGTGCTTCTTGCAGAATGAATATCTTGCGCGCCGGGCAAACACCCGGTGTGTGAATCGGCCGCAAGGCCATCAACGACCTGTAGCGCGCCTCCCGTCGGTCTGACGCAGCCACTGCCGCTCGCGTATCTCTGAGATTGTATGACACTCACCGCGTCCGCGCTTGCGGAGACGCAGCTGTTGCTGGACGCCCTGCGTCCAGACCAGGATTCGGATGCCTGGGAACAGGCGCGCAGCACTGCCTCTGCCGCCTGGGACCGGCTGGCAGTCCACGCCATTGTCATTGGCCTCGGCCCCATGTTCCACCACCGGCTCTCGTGTTGGAGCCTCACGCCGTCACCCGCCGCAGCGGCCAAACTGGGCGCGACGTACAAAGCCACCGCCGCCCGCAGTGCATGGTTGTACAACCAGTTGGGTGAGGTATTGACGGCGTGCGCTGCCGTCGGCCTTGCCCCCATTGTACTCAAGGGCATGCACCTGGCCGCCGTCTATTACAACGAACCGGCGCTGCGCCCGATGAGCGACATCGACCTGTTGTTTGCCCCGGCCGAACTTGCCCAAGCCGAGACACTGCTCGACGCATTGGGATATACGGGCAAGCACACGCCGGCCGACCTCGGGCCGGGCATTGTCAAGCACACCAGCACATTTCGGCGCGGCGACGCGATTGCGGCCACACCCAACCCATACCTTTCGAGCGCCGGTGACGCGATGATCGAGCCGCATCGCTCGCTTGAAGAGTCGTGGTTCGACCTGACCGTGGACATCACGCCCGGCATGCGCGAACGCGCCGCAAACGCGGACCTCGGTGGATACACTTGCCGCGTATTGGCTCCGGAAGACTTGCTGCTCCATCTGTGCGTGCACTTCTGTTTTCATCTGCTCATGGGGCGGTCGGCCCTGGTGCAACTGGTCGACATTCAAGTCGTGGTCGGTGCGGCGGAATTAGATTGGGAGCAGTTTGCCGTGCGCGCATCCGAGCGGGAAGCCGGGCCGTATTGCCTGGCGGCGCTCCGGCTGGCGCGCGACCTTGTCGGCGCACCGATCGGCGCTGATACCATAAAAGCCATAGAAAGCCTCGTGCCATCACATCTGCGAAATCGAATTCAGGGTTTGGGGCTTGCGCACATCCTGCGCCGCACGCAGCAGCCGCCGTTGCGCACGATCCCGCAGCGTATTCTGCGGGGCTTCGCGGACCGCGCCGAGACGGCGCGCTGGGCTGGCGACTGGCGGGGCAAACTGCGCGTGTGGCGCACAGCCCTGCGGGTGAGCAGCACCGACACCGGGCGTATGTTGTTGCGCCGCAAGCTGCACTGAGTAGAATTCCAACTGCGAAAACCCGCTCCACGCGAGTTTCGATCTCTGGCGGGTAGCATTGCTTCGCACGAATGCCACCCGGCGCACAATACAGCCACCGCCGCAGAAAGCCATGCCTTGAAACTTTCCCGCCTGCTCTCGCTATCGCTCACCATGGCCGGCGGCGTTGCCGCCGTCGGTGTTTTAAAGCGCCGTCACCGTTGGGAAGCCGCGCACAAGCGCGTGGCCATCTGCGTCGATTACGATGACGCGCAACAGGCCGCCATCCGTGCGGGCATCACATTCGACGTAATGCTTACACAACTCGCCGAACACGGCGCGACGCACCTCGGGCTGCCCGAAATCACGCTGGCGCGTCTGCAACAGTCGGGGCTGCTGGCGCCGCGCGTGCCTGCCCGCCCTCGCAAGACCCCGCCGCCGGCCGGCCACTGGAACTACCTGCACGGCCCAACAGAACTCGTCACGCACCTCGCGGCGGAACTGGCCGCCCGCATGCCGCACACCCGCGCGCAGGCGCTGGCGGGCGGCATGCTCGTCTTCGGCGGCGACCTGCCCACCATCGGCGAGATCGGGCTGGGCTTCGACGCTGCGCAGGCGGAGCAGATCGCCGCTCACGGGTTGGGGATCGTGCCGCGCCCGGTGAGCTATGCGTGGCCCGAAAAAGACCTGCTCGAGAGCACGCTGGCGCAGGCCGCGCGGCTGGGCAATCTCGTGGCCTTTGACGGTG
This sequence comes from Anaerolineales bacterium, assembly GCA_046753805.1. Taxonomy (GTDB): domain Bacteria; phylum Chloroflexota; class Anaerolineae; order Anaerolineales; family JBHHUI01; genus JBHHUI01. The sequence goes on along the minus strand of JBHHUI010000076.1, from coordinate 4,875 downwards.
ACATGATCCTGGGCCACGAAATGCACCTCGAGGAGACCCTGGCGGCGATGACGCGCGAAGACCTGTCCCTGGTGTACTTCACCGAATCGCGCCACCAGAAGGGCGACTGGTTCGTAGCAAAACGCCGCGCGCCGCATGTCGTGCTGGCGCATCGCTTCACCGCGCAGGAAATGATCCCGCTCGACTCGCACACGGCTTCTCATGTGTGGGCGCACCTGGCGCGCGAGCGCGGCATCCGGCTGTGCTATGTGAATTTCTTCAAAGTATTGCACGCGACCGAGCCACTAGAAGGGCTGCACTATGTCAAGCACATCAAGGGGGCGTTGGAACACCACGGCTTTGAAGTATCAGCGGACGTGGGGCCGCCGACGCCGGTGCCGACCCCGAGCAGGCGCGACCGGGCAGTGACGGGGTTGACCGCTGCCGGCGTGGCCTCCGCTGCGGCCAGCGCTGTTCTCAATCTGCCCGAGTCTCTCGCAGTCCCAGCAACCGTCACTGCAGCCGCTGGAGCCGCCGCGCTGCCGTATCTGGAGCGCCCGCGCGGCCGGCTGGAAGAACACTACCCACCCTCATACGCGCCCAAGGCGCTGGCGCTGGCGACAGCCGCGCTGGCTCCCGTAGCGCTTTCGCAACCGGCGCGCGCAGGCCGCGACGGCGTCGCCGGCTGGGGCGCAGGCATTGTCATGCAAGTAGCTGCGGCGGCGAGTCTGGCTGCCCTCACCAGCGGGCAAGATTACCATTTGCGGGTCGAGGAATTCAAAGGGCTGGGGTTGGACTGGCTGCTGCCGCTGGCCGCAGCGACGAGAACCCTGCCAGGGCGTGGCCTGCGCGTCGGCGCGCTTGCGGCGCTGGCAGGACTCTGGCAGGCCAGCAGGCGTGCGGACTTGCTCGCGCAGATCGATCCCGCCCACGCCGAAGGCCACACACATCATCTTTCGGCGGCGCAGCGCATCGTCGGCGACCTGCGCATCCGCCTCGGGCCGCAACCCGCGCGCAAATGGGCCGGGCTCGGTGCATTTGGCTCGGCGCTGGCCCTCGCGCTTACAGGACGGGAACAGGACGCCCTGGCGGGCGGGGCAGCCCTGGCGGGCGCTGTGGGCGCGGCCATGGGCCTTGTCGGGTTCCGCCAGCCCGCACGCGCGCTGGCCGTCACCGCCCGCGAGGCGCTGCCGAGTTTTGGCGTCGGCGCAGCGCTCGGTCTGCTAGTCCTGCTCGCATCCGGCCATCAACGGGACGCGCACACTCTTTCGGGCGCTTCGTGAACGCGGATACGAGTATCGGCCGGAAAGATACATTCCAATTTGATGCAAACTTCGGACGGCAAGCGCACGAACTCGCGCTCCGCATTCCCCGAACTGCATTCCGCCTTCGCTCACGTCCCCGCCGGCCCCTTCATCTACGGCCCCGAGGAGTGCTACGAACGCCTCGAACAGTGCCCGCCGCTCAAGCCGCGCCAGACGATGGAGCTGCCGGAATTCTGGATCGCGAAACGGCCTGTCACCTACGCCGAGTGGCGAACTTTTCTGAAAGCAACCGGCCATGCGTGGGGAGGAACGTGGTGGCGCATCGTGCGCGGCTGGCGGGGCGTCGTCCTGCGCGCATTCGCCCCCGGCTCCGATTACCCGCCCGATCACGGCGCTCTTCCCATTGTGAATGTTTCGCAGGCGGACGCGCTGGCCTACTGCGCGTGGCTCTCCGAACGGCTGGACCACGCCTGCACGCTCCCGACGGAATACCAGTGGGAAAAGGCGGCGCGCGGCTCGGACGGGCGCACTTACCCCTGGGGGGAAGAACACCCGCGCCCGGAGATCCACTGGCAGCGGCGCTTCCCGGTCGGACCGGAGAGTTACCTGTTCAGTTTGTTTGTGCGTCCGCGCCGCGAGTGGGCGCGCGCCGGATGGTACTGGCGTAACGGCCATCCGTGGCCGGTGGGCGCAGCGCCGCAGAACGTGTCGCCTTATGGCTGTGTGGACATGAGCGGCAACATCTGGGAGTGGACCTGCAGCTTGTACAATCCGGACCGGCCCGGATTCCACGTCGTGAAGGGCGGCTCATGGGGCTACAGCGTTCACCACACAAAACTGTACGTGCGCTCAGCCGGCAGCGTTACGATCCCCAGCCGCAACTACCGCGCGCAGGGAACGGGGTTTCGGGTCGTGATCAATGTTTAGCCGCTCATGACACAAACGCGGGACTGCGGTTTAATCGGACAACACTGGTGGAATTGGTGTAAGATAGCTTAGATGGTTTGCTCCGTCGCTGGAGTCGTGTAGCTTCCATGCCTGCTGACACAGTCTTTCTCATCAATTTCCGCAACCACCGCGACATGTATCCGCCGTTCGGGATCATGTACGTCGCGGATGCGTTACAACAGGCCGGATTTGGCGTTCGGCTGTTCCATGATACGGAAGAGTTCACCGATCAGCTCATCGCCCAGGTGGGGGCCGAGCGCCCGCTGTTCGTCGGGTTCAGCACCATCACCGGGCCGCAGCTGCGCCCTACCATCGAGGCCTCGCGGCGCGTGCACGCGCTGGGCATTCCGGTTGTGTGGGGCGGCGTACACGCTACGATCATGCCGCTCGAGGTGCTAAAGGAAGACTACGTCGATTTCGTCATCGTCAACGAAGGCGAAGAAACAGCGCAGGAGCTGGCGCGGACCCTCGCCGGGCGGGAATTGCAGCACTGGGAGCATGTGGCCGGGCTGGCTTATAAAGACGAGAACGGCGCGCCGATGTTCCACCGCGAACGCCCGTTTATCGAAGAACTGGACACGTACCGCCCGCGCTGGGAACTGCTCGACGTGGAGCAATATCTCATCCCCAGCGGCCCGTACCGGCGCGCGATCCCCGTTTACATCTCGCGCGGATGTCCATTCCGCTGCGGCTTCTGCTACAACGAAGTTGTCATGAAGCGCACGTGGCGGCAGCATTCGGATGAATTCATCCTCGACCAGATTCAGTGGCTCAAGAACAACTTCCAGATCAATGCCGTGGACTACGCGGACGACTACTTGTTTGGGCGCATCAAGCCCATGCAGCGGCTGGTGGAAAGAGTCGGGATGCCGTGGAGTGGGCAGGTGCGCGTGCAGCTGCTCAAGCCGGAGTTCGTGGCGTGGATGCACGAGACCGGGTGCCAGTGGGTGAACATCGGCGCGGAGTCCGGCTCACAGACCGTGCTCGACAACATGCACAAGGACCAGAAGGCCTGGCAGATCGAGTGGGGCATCCACAATCTGGTGGAAGGCGCGCCCCATATCGAGGCCAACGTGTCGTTCATCGTCGGATTGCCGGGCGAAGAGGACGTTGACACGCAGGTCACGCTCGATCTGATCGAGACGCTAACCGGTCTGAGCTCGAACGTGCGCTGCTCGGTTTGCGCCTACATGCCCTACCCCGGCACGCCGCTCTGGCCGCAAGCGTTGGAGCAGGGTTACGTCCCGCCGGAGGATCAAGAAGGCTGGTGTGATTGCGATCTGAACCGTGGCAACACGCCCTGGATGGACGACGCCGAGGTCCAGGTGATGAGCGACATTAACGACATCCTGTTTGTCGGTCGCTCGGAGGGACACTGGCTACTTGCGCCGTATTACGCCCTGCTCCGCTGGCGCTGGCGCAAACGCTATTTTAAACATTACTGGGAGGGCGCGCTGAAAACCGCGCTGGCGCGCTCTCGCCTGCGGCCGCTGCTGGCGTGGATGACCCGCCGCTGGGTCCGCTTTAACTCGATCACACACAAGGGTCAGTTACCCGAAGCCGCCGATCTGATCGGGGCGGGGGACTGAATATCTCAGACCTCCAAGATTGGGGAAATCGCGGAGGTCTAGCGAACTAAATCAGCCAGCAATTCGGGCAGGGCATGCACGTCCAGCCCGAGCCGCAGCCGGTAGGCCGAGGCGGCCTCTACAAGCTCCCGTAACACACGCAGGTGCGCGGGCATCATTTCGCGGTCCCACTGCTCCACTGCATGCGGCAGGAGACGCTCTAGAGCTTCCGGCGGCGCGATGGGTTCAAACGCGTGGTCAGAGCGGTTTTCAATCTGCGGGAACACGATAACCCCGGCCGGGGCGCGCGCGGTCCACACGTCAGGCCAGACTTGCTCGGCGGAAAAGACGATTTTGGATACGCTCTCCGGCGCAGCGATGCTTTCCGTGGCGGCGAAGCGCCGCAGCGTATCGGGATACGCGGCCAGCAGGCCGGGATAGCTCAACACGCCGCCGCCCGCGCTGACAATGGGAGAGTCGTTGGAGAGCAGCTGCCAGCCGGAGGCCAGCAGCGCCATGCCGGTGGTTGTCTTGCCCGCACCGATCTTTCCCACAATCAGCAGCGCGCGTCCTGGCGCAGACGTCAATCCGCGCCCCCTGGTCGCGGCGGCGAAAGCGTGCAGCAGGAAGTATCCGCGCCGGCGCAGGTGCGGCGACAGCGCCACAGCCAGCAGATCCTCGAATGCGGCGGGGTTTTCCAGTGCGGCCGGTGTGAGCGTGCCAAGCGTGTACCGTTTTGCAAAATCGAGCCTGAGTTGCCCGAAGCGCGGGAAGTGCGCTAGCGCTGTCTCGCCGTCGATATAATATTGGAGCAGCTCGCCCTGGCGGAAATCGGGGGCGCGGTCAGGCAGCGGCGTTGGCTCGCCAAGTTGCAGGTTGCATACAATGTCGGGGGCTGCAACGCTGGCCGGACGCGAGGCAAACGCCCGCTTCCAGCGGTCGCGGATCGCAGGTGCATCGGTCTTGCCGCGCACGGTGACGCCGTGAAAATCCCATTGCATGTGAAGAGGAGAAGTTTGGACGCAACAATCGTATTGAAACGTTCGGATAATACCACCTTCGAAACCGTGGCCGAACAGGCCGTGCTCATCAACATGAATACGGGTACGTATTTC
>JBHHUI010000075.1:0-8758 GCA_046753805.1 Anaerolineales bacterium | reverse complement strand
GATCCAGGTGATGCGACGCAAGCAGAACTGTGATCCCGGAGGATTTCAGCGCGCGAATCTTGTCCAGAAATTCATGCGCGCCCGTCGGGTCCAGCCCCTGCGTGGGTTCGTCCATGATGATGAGTCGCGGCTGCTTGATGAGCACATCGGCGACGCCCAGGCGCTGGCGCATGCCGTGGGAATATTTCCCCACGCGTTGGTCCAGACGGTCCGCCAGGCCCACCTCCGCCGCCGCCGCTTCGATGCGGCGCTGCGCTTCGTCGCGGCGCAGGCCGTTGAGCCGCGCGATGTACGATAGATTCTCGCGCCCGGTCAGGTTATCGTAGAACCCGATCTGGTCCGGCATGTAGCCCACGTGCGCCTTTACGCTCAGTGGTTTGCGAGTTGGATCCAACCCCAGCACACGGACGCTGCCGGCCGTCGGCTCGGTGAGTCCCAGCAGCATCAGGATAGTCGTGGTTTTGCCCGAGCCGTTGGGCCCAAGCAGTCCGAAGACTTCCCCCCGACGAATCGTTAGATCCAACCCTTCGACCGCCACAAAGTCGCCGTAATGCTTGGTCAAACCCTTAGTAGCGAGCACTTTCTCACTCATGACGGCCCTCCCGGCGCCTATCGGCGTCCAAAACGTGTGACAGCCAACCCGACGATGACAACGGCTGCCGCAATGAGCGCCACGCCGGCGATGCCCCACGCCGTGGAGGTGCGGACCGTGATGCGGAACTCCGCCGATTTGCCGCTGCTCTCGTCTGGCCGCGCGCGCAGCGTGACCACATAGTCGCCCGCGACCGCTTCGTCTGCCGGCGTGATACTGGTCGTGACCTCGACCTGTCCATTGGCCGGGATTTCAGCTATCTGGCTGCTGTCGAAATCGACCGTCCAACCGTTCGGCTGCGTGGCCGTGAGCTGCACGTTACGCGCCGGGGCGCTGCCGGTATTGCGTACAATCAAGCTCAGGGTGGTCGCCTCGCCCGCATGCGCCTCACCGGATAGACGTCCATCCGGAGTTGAGATGCTGAGCTGCGATTGGCCCGTCACCTCGGCGGTCAGGTTTACCTGCGCCTGCGCTTCGCCCCCATCCGCGCGCACGACAAATTGATAGTCGCCGGCAGAGATGTCGGCAAAAGCCTGGGCTTCTACACTCAGACGCTTAGTTTCGTTGGCTGCGATCGGCAGCGAGACGACCTCCTTGCCGCTCGATTTAAAGTTCACCTGGAAACCCGCCGGCGTATCGGCCGTAAGGGCTACGGTGAGGTCCTGGTCGCCCTCGTTTACGAGGCTCACATCATAGCGAAACGTCGCGTCTGGGCCGCCGCGAATGGTGGGCAAATCGATTTTGAATGCAAGACTGGGCGGAAGCTGCTCCTCCAGCATGAGCTTGATCGTGAAACGATCGTTGCCCTTTTCGCCGTCACCGACCACCGCAAAGCTGTACGTGTCGGCGACGGCCGTGGCCGGCACATCGATCTTCAGATCGACCGAAACAGTGTTGTCGGGTTGCACGTACACCGATTCGATGACACGACTGCCGCCTTTAAACGTGGCCGTCCAGCCTTCGGGCAGGCCGGAAATGCTCAAATCGACGATCTGGGCGACCGCACCTGTCTGGATCGAGATCGGAATACTAGCCGTCTGGCCAATCGCGGCCTGCTGCACGGGGTATTTTGTGAACAGCGTAAGGTCGCGGGCCGGGACGGTGGGCGGCGACTCCTGAGCAAAAGCAGGAGCTGCCAAAATCGCAATCAGGGTGAGCGGAATAACGAACTTGCTGAGACGAATGAAATATCGCATGACCAAACCTCCATGAGGAAAGTGGATTTGTTCGATCTGCGACCTGTCAGGCAGCACGAAAACCCGCTCGCTGCGCAACATGCTTCGACCCGTGTCGGTCCGCGCGGATTGCGTGCGGGTGGCAGGTCGCAGCTGCGAACTTCGTACGGCATTTTGCAGCCGATGGATAAGAATTCTGTTAGAGGTTGCTGAGAAGTTGCTGAGATGATGCGACGCCGGGCTGCGCCGCGTCCGCGAGTGGTTACAGGCTCGCCAATAGCGGCAGCGGAGCTAATTGCACTTGTCGCCGAAATCCACGACCTGATTGCCCGCGCGCACTGTCCAGCTGGTATCGACATTCGAATCGCCATGGTCTGTCCAGTCGATGTGCAGCCGGTAGTCGCCGCGCGGGACAGTGAAGGTGAGCGTTCCAAATGCATGCAACGAACGGGGGTCGGCCTGCCCGAATGTGAGCGTGCCCTCCCAGCCCCGACACTCACGGAATATAATCGTCCCCTGTGCCGCGACCGGTCCGGCGCCGCGCGTCGAAGTCGCTGTCGCAGTTGCCGTTTCGGTAGCGGTAGGCCGCAGCGTCGTAGTACTGACAGAGCCAGCCAGCGCCGTCCGGGTTGCCGGCGCCACAGACGCAGCAGTGGTGGCCGTTGGGGCCGGCCGGCCGCCTCCTGAAGCAAAGAGCGTGGCGCGCAGCGCATCCAACTGCAGCTGCGCGGCCGTGGCGGCGGCGCTCAACGCCCGCAAGTCTGACGACACGTTCGTGGCAGTCGCGCGCTCGTCCTGAACGCGCAAGTAAAACGTTGCCCCGCCAAAGCCGGCGGCCGCAACCAGACCGAGCCCGACGAGTATGATCGGAAGCAGTGCAAACAGCCAGCGCCGGGAAACCCGTGGCGCAGCCGGCGCAACTCCCGGCGCGAGCGGCAATGTTCCCTCCATCGCGCCCGACAGCGCCTGTACCAGGTCGTTTGCCTGCGCGTAGCGTTCGTCGCGGCGCTTGGCCAGCGCATGTTCGAAGACGATGTCGATCGACTCGGGAAGCGCCGGATTGAATTCTCGCGCCGGGGGCAGCGGGTCTTGAATGTGCCGGATGAACACGATTGCTGTGGATTCAGCTTTGTACGGCGGCAGACCGGTGAGCAACTCATACATCACCGCTCCGAGCGAATAAATGTCGCTCCGCCCATCGACTTCTTCCGCCAGGATCTGCTCCGGCGACATATAGGCTGGCGTGCCGATGACTGTCCCGGTCATGCTAATACGCGCCGCCGGTTCCAGCACCTTCGCAAGACCGAAATCGGTGATCATGCAGTTGCCATGTTTGTCGATGAGCAAATTGCTGGGCTTGATATCGCGGTGGACGACACCCTGAGAATGCGCATATTGCAGCGCGCTGCCCACCTGCGACACAATTGCGTGAGTCTCATCCAACGAGAACGGCTTGCCGTCCAGCAGATCGGCCAGCGTGCCGCCCTCGACCAGACGCATGGCGATGTACATGTACCCCTTTTCTTCACCGAAATCAAAAATGGGCACAATATTAGGATGTTCCAGGTTGGCGATCAGGCGGGCTTCCTGCGCAAAACGGTCGGCGAAGGCGCGGCTCTCATAGCCGGGCAGCGGCAGCACCTTGAGCGCGACGTGGCGTTCCATGCTCTGCTGGTACGCTTTGTATACGCGCGCCGACCCGCCAGCGCCAAGCAGGCTTACAATTTCATATTGGCCGAGATATTTGCCGACAAGTTCGTCCAAGGAGTAATCCAACAGCAACGGGTGTGGGTAATATCAGACGCAATTATTACTCTATATCAGTCGACACGCCACAACCCGGAGCAACCTGATGTTTTTCACGGGCGAATGCTAGAATGGCATACCAGATGACCACCACCCCGGCGCAACTTGCAATGGCCGTAACCGATTTCCGCCGCGCGCGCCGCGAGGCCGCCTTGCAGGAGCTACTCGCGCGCCTGACCGGCCGGACTGTGGATTTGCTTTCCTTCGAAGAAGTCCGCGCCATGTTGCGCGCGCGCACGACTGGCCGGCGCGAGCTACGCGAAGTCCCGCTCGACGCCATCGTCGGCAGCGTCGGACGCCACTCGGACTTCACGCGCAGCTTTCTTCCATTGCGCGATAGCGACCGCGACCGGTGGGCCGGGGTTAAGGCCGCCGTCGCCAGCCTGGAAGGACTGCCCCCAATCGAGGTATACCAGCTTGGAAACGCCTACTTCGTCCTCGACGGGAATCATCGCGTGTCGGTGGCGCGCACGCTGGGAGCGCGCCACATCGAGGCCTATGTAACTACCGTGCACGCACGGGTTGAACTGGACCCGACGACAACGCCCGACAAGCTCATCTGCCAGGCCCAGTACGCTGAATTTCTGGAAACGACCGGGCTAGACCGGCTGCGGCCCGGCGCGGACTTGACGACCTCGATCCCGGGGCAATACCGCACGCTGCGCGAGCACATCGACGTGCATCGCTATTTCATGGGCCTTGACGAGCAGCGTGATGTCACCTATGAGGAAGCGGTGGCGCACTGGTACGATACGGTGTACCTGACGGTGATCAACGTATTACACGAGAGCGGCGCTCTGTGGGAGTTCCCCACACATACGGAGACAGACCTGTACCTGCTGTTGGCCGAGCATCGAGCACGCCTGGAAGAACGACTGGGGTGGACCGTGAGCACCGAGTCGGTCGCAGCCGATCTGGGCAGCAACCGCGGGGGCAGCGTAACGGCCCGGGTGGTGAGCGAAGTGCGCGCCGCGCTCGTCCCCGACGAACTGGAGGGTGGTCCTCCGCCCGGCGAATGGCGGCGCGAGTTGGTCGCAGCGCGCGACACAACTCAGTTATTCCACGATATCCTCGTGGCGCTGCCCGGTACCGACGCTGGTTGGGCGGCGCTCGAAGCGGCGCTGACAATCGCCGAACGCGAGGGCGCGACTGTACTCGGGCTACACGTCGAGCAGCAGCCTGGGCTGGCCGGTGCAGCGGGGCCTGCCGTTCAGGCAGAATTCGAGGGCCGCTGTGCAGCGGCGAGCGTAGCCCACGGATTCGCCGTCGAAGCCGGCAGTGCGGCGCAGCAAATCTGCTCGCGCGCCCGCTGGACAGACCTGGTCGTCGTGCCGGTCGCGCATCCACCGGGCCACACGGTGCGCGATCGGCTGAGTTCGGGTCTAAGCGCCATCATCCGACGTTGCGCCCGCCCCATCCTGGCCGTGCCTGCCGGTACCGGGCTGGGTGCCCACCCGCTGCTGGCATACAACGGCAGCCCGAAAGCCGACGAAGCCCTGTACGTAGCGACCTACCTGGCCGGTGCGTAGAATATGCCACTGACGGTTGCGACCGTGCGCGCAGCAGGCAGGCGTGATCTGGACGCGAACCTACTTGCACGGGCGCGCGAGTACCTGGAAGCGCACGGCATACAAGCCGAGTTCGTCAATCCGTCCGGTGCGGTTGCACCCACGCTCATGCAGGTCGCCGCGGAGCACGCCTGCGACCTGATACTTATGGGCGGCTACGGCTCCGCGCCGGTTGTGGAGGTCGTGGCCGGCAGCGCGGTCAATACGGTACTGCGCGAATCGCGCTTGCCCGTCATGATCTGCCGCTAGCATTTCATTTGCCCATGAACACTCTCTGCAGGTTCCGTGTCTTTGTGGCAAAGAAATCGCCCGTTCCCCACGGGCAACGGCTCCCGTGACCGTCCCCGACCGCGTCACCCTGCGCTTCAACGCCGCCCTGCGCGACTTCCGGCGCGCCCGTCGGCGCGCGCTGCTGCGCGATGTGTTCGCACGGCTCCGGGGTCCCTCCGCCGATCTCCTCGCATACGACGAAATTCAACCGGCCGAGCAAGCCGGTCCGCTCTCAGACCGCAGCCGCGAGCAGATTCCACTGGCCGCGATAACCGGCAGCGTCGGCCGATATCGAGACTTCACACGTCATTTCCTCCCGCGCAACGAAACAGATGCAGAACGCTGGGCGCGAGTCAAGGTACTGATGACAGAGCAGGGCGGCGCCCCGCCCATCGATGTATACCAGATTGGGGACGTGTATTTCGTGCTCGATGGCAACCACCGCGTATCGGTGGCGCGCGAGCTGGGCTGGGAGACAATCGAGGCCAATGTCACCCGGATTCGCACGCCCGTGCAGCTTTCGCCCGCCGACGATCCGGACGCGGCGATCATCAAAGCCCGCCGGGCCGTGTTCATGGAACACACGCAGTTGGACCAGTCCCGGCCGGACAACGGGCTGGCTCTGACCGCTCCCGGCCAGTATCGCGTGTTGGAAGACCACATCGCACAGCAACGCCGAAAAATGCTGGCTGATGGGTACGCCATGGACGTTTCCATGCGCGAAGCCGCGGCGGCGTGGTTCGACGAAGTTTACACGCCGGTCGTGAACACGATCCGCGCCCGAGGAATTCTGTATGAATTCCCCGGCCGCACGGAAACCGACTTGTACGTCTGGCTCACGCGCCAGCGGGAATCGCTGCAGGAATCCCTCGGATGGGACATCCACCTGCATGAAGCCGCGGCCCATCTGGCGGCTGAGAAAAGCCCGCGTCGGGCGCGGAAAACTGCGCGCATATTCGAGCGGATTCGACGGCGCGTGCGGCTGCGGCGACTGGAAGCCGGCCCGCGCCCGGGGATGTGGCGCCGCGAGCGCGCCACCCCGCCGGAGCAGGACCGCTTGTTCCGAGACGTGGTCGTGGCCGTTTCTGGAACAGAAGATGGATGGAATGTGCTGGACCAGGCCTGTGTGCTTGCCCAACTGGACGGCTCGCATCTGCGGGGATTACACGTTGTAGCGCCTGGCTCAGATGTTGAAGGCGCCCCCATAAAAACATTGCGCGCTGAATTTGAAGGCCGCTGCGACCAATACGGGGTGCGCGGCGATTTTGCCGTTGAATCAGGCGACATTCTTACCGCCCTCTGCGACCGCATGCGCTGGAGCGATCTCCTTGTGGGGCAAATGGAACATCCGCCGGGGACCGGCCGGCTTGCGCGGCTCGGGGACGGCATGGCAAATCTGATCCGGTCTGCCAGTCGCCCGCTCCTGATCGTCCCCTGGACGGCCACCAAGCTGCAGCGACCGCTGCTTGCGTACGACGGCAGCCCCAAAGCGGACGAGGCGCTGTACGTAGCCGCGTACATGGCGCAGCGCTGGAACAGCCGGCTCACGGTCGTCACAGTGCCGGGTGAAACTCAAACCGACGCCGCACAGGCACGCGCGCGAAGCTATCTTGCGTCACTCGGGTTGACGGCCAAATACGTGTCATGTCTGGGCAATGTGACAGAGGCGATCATGACGACGGCGCAGGATCGCCGCTGCGACGTGATCGTGATGGGAGGTTACGGCCGGCGCCCGGTGCTGGAGGTCGTCATCGGGAGCACAGTCGATTCCGTCCTGCGCGAGGCATGGATCCCGGTTCTGGTCTGCCGGTAAACCGGCGCACCGTGCAGACATGGTCGGCCACGTTCATCCTGGTCCTGGGCTGTGGGCTGGCGGCATGCTCGCAGCCGAGACCCGCAACTCCGGTCCCCATATCGGAGACGGCGCGCGCGCCGGCGTCCGAACGACCGCCAGCAGCCAATTCCGAAACGGCCCCCTCACAAACGCCCCGGTCGAACCAATCATTCACAGCAGCGCCCCACCCATCGGCCACCAGTCCGGCGGTAACGCTCCAGCCGGTCGCAACGCTCGATCCGGCCGGGCCGACCGGGGCGCTTTCCACTGCCATCCCCGAATCTGCGCCGCCCATCGACTTTGACGATTCGGTCGTCAACATCTTGTTGCTCGGCCGCGACACCAGCCGCGACGCCGCCATATATCGGACAGATGTGATCATCGTAGCTTCAGTGGACCGCGAAACCAACACGGTGTCCCTGTTGAGCATCCCACGCGATCTGTTTGTGTGGATTCCGGGCTGGACCATGAACCGCATTAATACCGCCGCCGCACACGGCGACGCAATCGGGTATGGTGAGAACGGCGTGGACCTGCTCAAGCAGACTATTCTGTATAACCTGGGCCTTCCCATCCATCACTGGATTCGGATTGACTTCAACGGATTCAAAGCCGCGGTGGACGCGCTCGGGGGGATTTCGATCCCGGTCAGTTGCGCGCTGCAAGACTGGCGTCTCAAGAGTCCGGGACTCGACGAGCAGGATGCCGACAACTGGGAGCAATTCCTGCTGGAGCCCGGCATCGTGCAGATGGACGGCGACCTGGCGTTGTGGTATTCGCGCACGCGGCGGTCCACAAACGACTTCGACCGCTCGCGCCGCCAGCAGCAGGTGCTGCGCAGCATTTTCGACCGCGCCTTGAGCCTGGACGCACTGACCCATGCGGCTGAGTTGTTCGGCGTGTTCCGCGAATTTGTCGATACCGACGTGGACCGCGCCACCGCGCTTTCGCTACTTCCGGTGGCGGCGAAACTGGACCGCAGTCGCATCCGCAGCCGCTTCATTTCAGCCGAGCAGGTACGCGGCTGGCGCACACCGCAGGGCGCGTCCGTGCTGCTGCCGCAGCCGGAATTGATCCAGCCGCTGCTCGCCGAGGCATTCGCGCCCGCACGAACCAACCGCAGCTACGACGAACCCCAACTCGTCGCCGTCCGCAACGGCTCGTCCCATGCGGCGCTGCTGGCGCTCGCCGTGGACAACCTGGCCTGGGCGGGCTTTGCTCCCATTGTGATGGAAGACCTCCCGGATGCGCGCGCCGCCACTGTCATCTACGATTACAGCGCCAGCCCCAAAGGATCGCTGGTCGAAGAACTGCAGCGCGTGTTCCAGGTTGACGGCGAGCACGTGATCAGCCAGCCGGACCCGGCTGCAGCAGCGCGCTACGCGGTCGAACTCGGCAGCGAGTACATGCCCTGTCTTCACCCGGTACAGTTTGCCGCGCCCGCGCCTACAACCGACGCCCCGCCGATTGGGGAACCGCTCCCGGCTCAGGTCGTAGTCCGCGCGCCGCTTCT
>JBHHUI010000074.1:0-8764 GCA_046753805.1 Anaerolineales bacterium | reverse complement strand
GTGAGAGTTACTGGGTGGATGGCTTTCACATTGCAAACATCATGCGCGACCGGTATCCTGACGACTACGCGTTGCTCACGACCGTGCCCTGGGAGCTGGCTAACCGCGCGCGGGAAACGCACTATCGCTGGACTGCGCCGGTCATCGTCACAGACGCCAACGGCAATCCGACCGAAGTGCGCGACATCCACTGGCTGCGCGAGCCGCTAATGGCCGAATTCGAACTGGTGCCGCCGGTCTATGCCGCCTATCGACGCTACAAGCAACTCACGAACGACCCGGCCAACCAGATCGGAGTCAAACTGGTGGCCGGCGATCTTGCCGTTTTCGACAACCGGCGCGTATTACACGCGCGGCGCGGATTCGACCCCACCACCGGCCACCGCCACATGCGTATTGCCTATGCCGAGCGCGAGGAACTGCTCTCGAACATCCGCATGATCGAGCGCGCCCGCCGGGCGCAGTGATCGCCATTGGGCGCGCCGGCAGTGAAGATGGCGCTGCGCGGTTCGCGTTGACGTATTCCAAACAGTCCCCACACACAACGGAGAATACATGACCCATTTCAAACGAACCGACCTTAACCGCATCCGGCGCGTGCCGGATCGCGGCGCATACGACCGCGAAACCGTGTACCGCATTCTCGACGATGCACTCATCTGCCACGTTGGGATCGTGCAGGACGGCCGGCCAGTCGTCATCCCGATGATCCACGCACGCGCGGGGGACACGCTCCTCTTGCACGGCGCAACCAGCAGCCGCTTGCAGCGCATTTTGCAGTCGGGCGCGCCTGTGTGTGTCACTGTCGCACATCTGGACGGCATCGTGTTGGCGCGCTCGATCTACCACCACTCTCTGAACTACCGGTCGGCCGTTATCTTTGGCACAGGCACTCTCGTCGCGGAAGAGCGCGAGAAGTGGGCTGCCATGGAGCGCTTCGCCGAGAAGTTGGCGCCCGGGCGTTGGAACGACGCCCGCCAACCCAGCAGCGCGGAATACAAAGCCACCGCCATCGTGTCGGTGGCAATCGAGAGCGCGTCCGCCAAAATCCGCACCGGCCCGCCCGGCGACGAAGAAGACGACTACGCGCTGCCCGTCTGGGCGGGCGTGCTGCCGATTGCGCAGCAGCTGGGACCGTTGCAGCCTGACCCGCGCCTCGACGCTGCGGTGGCCGTGCCGCAATACTTGCGTGACTACACGGCGCGCCGTACTGCCAATTCAGAAACAACTGGTTGAAACTTCTAATTTGCGGCCCATCCTCACTCCCCAACCCCCTCTTCCAATGCAGGAGAGGGAGAGTTCGGAGCGCCCTGGTCACGGACTGGCGTCCGCGCCACCCAGCCCCGGCTGGACGGGGGGCCATGGCAGCGACGGGCGAGAGGGCAATAGCCTCGCCTTTTAATAAGCTTCCATGACTCCACTAAAAAAGGTCAGCAGATGGAGCAGATGTGGCGAATATTTTCCGGCAAAACCCGATTTATCCGTTCCAGCTGCTCAATCTGCTGACATACTTCTGAACAACTGAAAGCGAGTCACCTAAAAACCCACGTTGCCCGCGCCCTTGAGTCCAAAGCGCGCACGCGTCTCGGCGGGCGTGGCGATGTCCAGTTCGAACTCCGACAAGATGCGGCGCATCTTCTTGACATGATCGGCGTTGGATACGGCCAGTTTCCCTTTGCCAATGTACAAATTATCTTCCATCCCAACGCGCACGTTGCAGCCCATCAACGCGCCGACCGTGACGATGCTGTATTCGTAGCGGCCACCGCCGAGTATCCCTAACTCGACCTCGTCGCCGAGCAAGCGCTGTGCAGTCCGTACCATGTTCACGACGTTGTCCACGTCCGGGCCGATACCGCCTAATGTATTAATCACCAATTGCACCAATATCGGCGTTTGCACGATTCCCATGTCAGCGTAATACGCCAGCGTGTACAGATGCCCGATGTCGTAGGCTTCAAACTCGAGCCGCGTACCGGTTTCCTGCTGCAGATGCCGGAGCATGTATTCGATATCTGCGAAGCTGCTCGAGAACGGCAGCGTGCGCGTTGATTCGAGAAATCTTTCCTCCCACTCGAACTGCCACTTGCCGGCGTACTTTGGAATCATCGGGAAACCGCCGTAGTTCATCGTTCCGAGATTGCAGGTACACATCTCCGGCTGCAGCACACGGATGACGTTCAACCGTTCTTCAATCGTCTGCCCGGTTGCGCCGCCGGTGGTCATGTTCACGATGGCGTCCGTCTGGTCGCGGATGCCGGCCGCGTACTCGCCGAAGACTTTCGGATCCGACGTCGGCTCGCCGGTCGTGCGGTCACGACCGTGAATGTGAATGATGGCCGCGCCGGCCCGGGCTGCCGCAACCGAATCCGCTATCACATCAACCGGTCTGTACGGCAGGTGCGCGGACATCGTCGGCGTAAAACTCGCGCCCGTGACGGCGCACGTAAGGACGATTTTCTTCGACATGAGGAGCTCCCAATGGATTGATATGTCGTGCCTACTCGTGGGGCTGGTACACCGCAAGCGAGGCGTTCAAACCCTCCCGTGTACTTCGCCAACGGGATCAAACGTCGCAATCTCTTCGAGCGACTTTTTGGTAATGGCAGGAACTTTGGCACCATCGGCGGGATACCCGACGACCAGCAGCAGGAAGGGACGTTCGTAGCCCGGACGTTCGAGAATTTGGTTTAGAAACTTCATCGGACTGGGGGTGTGAGTCAGCGACACCAGTCCAGCATTGTGGATGGCGGTGATCAGAATGCCGGTTGCAATGCCGACCGATTCCTGCACATAGTAGTGTTTAACCTTGCGGCCGTCGGGCAGGACGCCGTAACTCTGCGCAAAGATGGCGATCAGGTTCGGCGCGGTCTCTAGGAACGGTTTGCGCCAGTCAGTCCCCAATGGGCGTAGAGCTTCCAACCATTCGGCCGGGGCGCGCTCATGATAAAACGCGCGCTCCTCCTCTTCCGCGGCGATCCGGATCCGGCGCTTGACAGCTGCATCGCTGACGACCACAAAATGCCACGGCTGCATGTTGGCCCCGTTTGGAGCCGTGCCGGCCGCACGCAGACAGTCCGCGATCACTTCCGGCGGGACAGCGCGGTCCGAGAACTCACGTACGCTGCGGCGACGCTGCATGTCGGCGTAGAATGCGCGAGCACGTGTGCGCATCTCGTCAGGCGTGTATTCGCAGTAGCCGGTCAGTGGTACGAGCTGTGGTTCGGTCATGGGTAGCCCTCGCATTCTTATGCGTGCATCAACAGCAGATGACATGAATAACCGCTCGCAGCATTTGATCTCAGAGCGAAGATGCCGAGACGAAAAAACGAGCGGCCATCACATCTCTGCGCCTTTACGTCTTCGCGCCAGCTATTGAGCATTCCGCGCGCATGCCATCTGTTCTCTTCAATGCCCGGCGTCGGGTATGATTCTGCATCCCAAGTATAATTCGTCTACAAGTATCATGTCGTTCCGAGCAGAGCTCAGTCGCAGCCACATAAACCTTTTCCGGGCAGGCCTCCGCTTCGCGCGCGAGATCGCTTACCCCGATCTGGACCTCGAAAGCTACATGGGGCGCCTCGACCGCCTGGCGGCGGGAGCGCGCGCGGCCGTGCCGGAAGACGAATCCCCAACGGCGCGCGGGATTGCGTTGGGGCGCCTTCTCTTCCAGGAGCTGGGGTTCCGAGGCAACGCGGCGACCTACAACGATCCGCGCAATAGCTATCTCAACGAGGTGCTCGACCGGCAGCTCGGCATCCCCATCACGCTCTCGGTGTTGTATGTGGGGGTCGCCCGCCGGATGGACATACCAGCCGACGGTGTGGGTTTGCCCGGCCACTTCATCGTGCAGGTGCGCGAAGGTCGCAAGCGTACGTACCTCGATCCCTTCAACGGCGGTGTTGCGATCTCACGCGAGGACTGTGTCCGGCTTGTGCGAAAGACCACCAATTACAAAGGAGCGTTCCAGCAAGCCTGGCTGTCCGCCATCAGCGCGCATGACATTCTGACCCGCATGCTGAACAACTTGAAGTACGTTTATGTGGGACAGGAATCCTGGAGCGAGGCCGTCGCAGTATTGGACCGTCTGCGTATGGTGCAGCCAGACAACCCGGGACACCTGCGCGACCTCGGCATTTTGCACTTCCGCAACGGGTCGACCCAGAACGCGGCGCATTATCTCGACGCATTCTTGCGCCGCGCGCCCGACGCACCGGACGCCGAGTTGGTGAAGAAGAGTCTCGGCCCACTGCTCGTAAAATTGGCGCTGGTAAACTGACAGCGGCGCGCCCCGAACCCCCGATTCCGTATGCCAAAACACACCGCCCCACTCTCGAAGCCGAAAGAGATACTGGTGGTCGAGGACAGCCCGGAGATTCGGCGGGCGCTGGTACGGCTGCTCCGATTGGAAGGCTATGACGTCCACGAGGCGCCGCATGGCAGAGCCGGTCTCGCGCGACTGAAGAACATCATGCCCGACCTGATCCTTTCCGACATCAACATGCCGGAAATGAACGGCATCGAGTTTTACAAAACACTGCGCAAGAATCCGAAACTTGTCACAGTGCCGTTCGTGTTCCTGACGGCGAACGATTCGCCGGAGGACATCCAACGCGGCCGCGCGCTGGGGGTGGAAGACTATCTCACCAAGCCTATTCGCGACGATGACCTGGCGGCGATCGTCAACGCCCGCCTGCTGCGTTCCGCCGAGGTGGAGCTGGCGCAGATTAACCAAGCCTATTTTGAAACCGTCAACGTGCTTGCCAACAGCATCGAGGGACGCGACCGCTACACGCGCGGGCATGTCGAGCGGGTAGCCATTTACGCGCGACGAATGGCCGAGTTGCTGCAGTGGCCGCCGAATGAGTTAAAACGGCTGGAATTCGGCGCGCGCTTGCACGACATTGGGAAAGTCGTCATTCCAGACCAGGTACTTAACAAGTCCGGCAAGCTAACCGAAGAAGAGTGGAGTCTAATGCGCCAGCACACTGTGGCGGGCGGCAAAATCCTGGGTCAGATCTCGCACCTCAACGATACGTTGCCGTATGTCCTCTACCATCACGAACGCTGGGACGGCGCCGGCTACCCGCGTGGGTTGTCCGGCAAAGACATCCCGGTCGAGGCGCGCTTGCTCGCTTTCGCCGACGTGTTCGACGCATTGACTACCGCACGCCCGTATCACCCCGCCCGTCCCATTGCAGAAGTCGGAACATTCATCCAGCAGAATGCGGGGCGTCAATTCGACCCCGAGTTGACCCCCGTGTTCCTGAAGGTGGTCAGCGGCTTCATTCGTCGCGGGCTGCCGCAGCCCTGAGAATGCGCAATCGGGGTTATGACCGATGCTCGGGAGCGCCGGCGCGTTCCGGACGAGACGCAGACGCTGACCACAGACACGCATATTCGCAGTCCACGCCGGCGGCGATCACGCCTGAGGCGCAGCCGCCCGGCCTCTCGGATGAAATGATTACCTCCGAATCGCCGCCGACGGCCCGCTTGCCCGAGATCATCGCCCGGTTGCGCGCTGCACATCCGGACGCCCGCTGCGCGCTCGATTTCGAGACTCCATTTCAACTGCTGGTAGCGACGATGCTGTCGGCGCAATGTACCGACGAGCGTGTGAACATGGTCACGCCGGCGCTGTTTGAGCAGTACCCCAATCCCGAAGCGCTGGCCGCCGCTGAACGGGCCGAGCTCGAAGAGTCAATCCGCCCCACCGGGTTCTTCCGCCGGAAAGCCCAACACCTGCAGGCTGCCAGCCGCCTACTGGCGCTCGAGCATGGCGGCGAAGTACCTGCCAGGATGGAGGCCTTGACCGCGCTGCCGGGTGTGGCGCGTAAGACGGCCAACGTCGTGCTGGGCGTGGCCTATGGGGTGGCGGAGGGGGTTGTCGTGGATACGCATGTGAAACGACTGGCGCACCGCCTCGGATTGACGGCGCATACTGACCCCGTGAAGGTCGAGCGCGACCTGATGGCGCTCACGCCGCGCGCCGAATGGATCGACCTCTCGCACCTGCTCATTTTCCACGGCCGCCGGGTGTGCGACGCGCGCAAGCCAGACTGCGCGCACTGCACCCTGAGCGACTTGTGTCCAAGTTCGCTAGTTTAATCTTCGGCGTGTTCGTCTTCACTACGGAGCCGAGGAAAGCACAGAGAATATGTCCTGCTGGTAACTACCCAGCCTCGGTCGGCTGGAGCGTGGCGGGGATTGGGGAATTATGAAATGCCCTTTGGGTCGGGGAATGCGCGCCCAGCGTGCGAACTAGAAAACCAATCCCCAAATTCCCCCGAAGGCCCCGCCATGGTGTCCTCGGGCTGAGTAGTTACTCCTGCTGTGCGGACTGGAGAATCACTCTGAGGATTCCGTATCTCGGTAATGTTTTCATATTCCAAGCGCCAGAAGTAATCGTTGGTCTATCTTGAAGCCGACGATTCTCATTCTCGGCGCAGCCGGCAAGACCGGGCAGGCCGTCATTCGTGCGCTTGTACGCTCCGGCGACAGTCCCGCCGCATTTGTGCGCGACCCCGACCAACTCAACCGCGTGCTGGCGCTGGGCGCGAAGTCGGTTGCCACCGGCGATCTGGCGGACGCGGATGACCTGGCGCGGGTCATGCAAGGCGTGCAGACAGTGTATGCCATCTTCCCGAACATGCACCCTGACGAATTCGGTCTGGGACAGCGCGCGATTGCCGCCGCGCAGGCCGCCGGCGTGGAGCGCTTTGTGTACCACTCGGTGTTGCACCCGCAGACGGAAGCCATGCCGCACCACTGGCAAAAACTGCGCGTCGAAGAGGCGCTGCTCACATCTGGCCTGGCGTTCACTGTGCTGCAGCCGTCCGCGTACATGCAAAACGTTCTATCCTACCGTGAGGCGATCCGGCAGGACGGGCGCTATGCCGTGCCGTATGCTGCAACGACGAAACTGGGCATGGAGGACCTGGAAGACGTGGCAGCGGCCGCTGCGCGAGTGCTGACGGAGAGCGGACATGCAGGCGCCACGTATCAACTGGCCGGAGCCGAGGTACTCAACCCGACCCAAATTGCCCGCACATTAAGCAAGACCATCCGCAGCCGCGTAGAGGCCGAGGCGGTTGACCGCGCTGCGTGGGAGGCCGGCGCGCGCGCCGGCGGAATGAGCGACTACCAGGTCGACGCGCTGCGGCGCATGTTTGAGTATTACGAGCAGTATGGTTTTGGCGGCAATCCCGGCGTGCTTGAATGGCTGCTCGGCCGGCGGGCGACAACGTTTGCGGAGTTCTGCCGGCGAGAGTTCCCCGACTGAAAGATTCGTCGCTAGGTCCGCCCCAGCACGATCCGCGCCACCTGCCCGGCCTTAATGCGCTCCGGGACTACATGGTTTCCGAGCAATATGCGTGTGAGCAGCACCTTCAGGTCTGGCCGGGTCTCCGCCCACCACATGAGCAAATTCAAGCGCCCGGCGCCCAGGCCGAGGGCGCGCACGCGGTTGCTGAACTCGAATAGGCGTTGATAGTCGGCGCGCAGGCTGCGGTCGTACGCCGCGAAGCTCGCGGGCGAGAAGTTGTCACGCTCCAACATCCGTACGGCGTGGCGAGCCGCCGTGCGGGCTGACTCCATCGCATAGTCGATCCCCTCGCCCGTCAGCGGATTCACCAACCCGGCTGCTTCGCCTACGAGCAGCACGCGCTCGCCGTAGGTTGGCGCGGTGGCGAAATCGGTGCGGATCGGAAAGCCCTTGACACGGCCGACCTGGCGCGCGGCGCCAAGCATCCGACGCGCACTGGATTCGCGCACGAACCGTTCGTAAGCCTGTCTCCCGGTGATGCGCTTCCGGCGGGCGCGACCGTTCGGGGCCAGGACGCCGGCGCCCACATTGGCCGACGCGGTTCCGGTTGGAAAGACCCAGCCGTAGCCGGGCAACGGCACGCCGTCGAAGTGAAATTGCATGGCGTCATCAAGGCCGTGAACGCCCTCGAAGTACGCCCGGGCTGCCAGCACCACCTTCGGCATGCGTACGAGTAAGCCAATGCGCCGCAGCAGGCCGGTGCTCGCGCCAGTCGCCACAATCGCCAGTCGGGCGCGCGCTGCATACAACTGTCCCCGCCGCTGTCCATGCACTTCCACGCCGTCTGCGCCTGCCTGGATATCGCCGACGGCGACGCCGCCCTCGAACCCCGCCCCGGCAACCATGGCGTGTTTGCGAAGCACGTCGTCCAGCACAAGCCGGGGGATGACCAGCGCGTGGGCCGGATCGCTCACGGCCGATTCAAGCGCCACCTTCGTCATGTGACCACCGGGCGCGACCACGCCAAGGCGGCGCGCTGCAAACGCTTGTCCGGCAAGCGTGGCCAATACATCCATATCGCGCAGGGCTGCTACGGCCCGTGGGGTGAGGGCATCGCCGCAAGTCTTATCGCGCGGAAAAGTGGCTTTGTCCAGCATGAGCACGCGCCGACCGGCGCGTGCGAGATAATATCCGGCCGCCGACCCGCCCGGCCCGGCACCGACAACGATAACGTCAAGCTCAGGTTCAGTCACGACATACCTTGCAGCAATCATACCCGATCGAAGCCGCGATAGGCGCGTCGACGGGCGCGCGCACCTCGGTGTACTTACTCGGATCGGGAAGACGTTCTGACAACCTACGCGTACATGCCCAGAACATCGAGCACGAACTACGGCTTGATGCCTTTGCGCACGTCCAGCAATTGGGAATGGCGTATTTCGAAGACCGCGGGATTTATGCTTCGCTCTGGAGGGTACAGACGGACGCGCGTAGCGGGAG
>JBHHUI010000073.1:0-8807 GCA_046753805.1 Anaerolineales bacterium | reverse complement strand
GGATGGGTTCTGAAAGTCCGGGATAAGGTAAAAAAAAGCGGGTGTGTGCGCCTGCAGCGCCGCTTCCAGCGCCGCGATGTCTGGCCCATCTGGTTCGAGCGGAATGCTCACGATCTGCGCGCCATGCTTGCGCAGCGTCGTGATGGTGCGGTCGTAGGTCGGGGCTTCCACGAACACGGTTCGGTTTTCCGAGGTAAGCAGCAGCGTGCAAAGAAACTCCACAATCTGCAGTGACCCATTTGAGCAGAGCACGTTTTCGACTTCCACGCCGTGAAAATCTGCCAGCCATTCACGGAGCGGCATAAAGCCATAAGACGATCCGTATTGCATGATCGTGTTGCCGTACTTGCCTATGGCCGCGCGGGCAGCCTCGGCGATCTCATCCAGCGGAAACGATTCGACCGCCGGGACGCCGCGTGTAAAGACGATTGGTTGGTTATTTGTCATTTGCTCACCGATAGGTGGGCTGCCAGCGCGCGCAGCCCCAGCGCATAAGAATCAAAGCCAAAGCCGGAAATACTTCCAAGGCAGACCGGCGCCAATAACGAAGTGCGCCGGAACTCCTCGCGTGCGTGTACATTGGAGAGGTGAACTTCCACCACCGGCAACCCGCAGCCCGCAATGGCATCGCGCAGAGCAACCGACGTATGCGTGTACGCGCCCGGATTAAACACTACGCCGTCTGCCCAGCTCCGCGCGTCGTGCAGCGCATCGATCAGCGCACCCTCGCTGTTGGACTGGAACGCCCGCACCGATACGCTCAGTTCGACCGCAAGCTCCGCCAGCCGCGCATTGATCT
The DNA here is from genome assembly GCA_046753805.1 of Anaerolineales bacterium. Classification (GTDB taxonomy): domain Bacteria; phylum Chloroflexota; class Anaerolineae; order Anaerolineales; family JBHHUI01; genus JBHHUI01. Next base: position 8,008 of record JBHHUI010000073.1, on the reverse strand, counting down.
CGTCCAGCGTGAGCGTGCCGTACACCTCAGGCTCGCGCGTTCCGAGCAGATTCAGGTTGGGGCCGTGCAGTACAAGAAATGTCGCCATGGATTTGAAAATTGACAAGGCGTTTTTGTGGGGTGAGCAGGAGAGGGTGACGGGTGAATCTCCCTCTCACCCTATCACAGAATCAATCGCCTCCACCACCAGCTCATCCGCCGCCGTCACCCCGTATTGTACCTGCCCGATCGCCGTCGGCAACGCAAAATGCAATCTGCCGGCGCGCTTTTTCTTATCGGCCCCCATGTGGGCGAAAACGCGCTGCGGGTCGAGACCGTCAACCATCGTTGGCAGCCCGACGGCTCGCAGCATCTCTGCGATGCGGCTGGCCAGCCCGTGCGCCGCTGCGCCGAGTTGCTCGGCCAGCCGCGCCTCCGCCACCATCCCGACCGCGACGGCCTCGCCATGCCGCAGCCGGTACTCGGAGGCCGCCTCGAGGCCGTGCCCGATCGTGTGTCCCAGGTTGAGCTTTGCGCGCTCGCCCTGCTCGAGCGGGTCGCGCTGCACGATGTCGATCTTTACCTGCATGGCGCGGGCGATCAGATCGCGGTCGAGCGGCAGCGCGTCTGGCAGTAACTCAAACAGGTCGGGGTCGGCGATGAGGCCGTGCTTCACCACCTCCGCCAGCCCCGCCGTGTACTCAGCGGGCGGGAGCGTCGCCAGCATGTCCGGATCGGCCACAACCAGTGCGGGGGGGTGAAACGCTCCCGCCAGGTTCTTGCCCTCCGGCAAGTCTACGCCCACTTTGCCCCCCAGAGAGGCATCCACCATCGCCAGCACGGTCGTTGGCAAGCTGATCCAGCGGATGCCGCGCATATACGTGGCGGCTGCGAATCCAGCGGTGTCGCCGACTACCCCGCCGCCCAACGCCAGCACGAGGCTGCTGCGGTCGAGGTTATAGCGCAGGAACGCGCTATACAGGTCGCTCACTGTGCCGAGCGTTTTGTGGGACTCGCCGGCGGGAATGCGTACGACCGGAACATCCAGCTGCGCGCCGAGCGCATCCCCCCACAGGTCGCCCACGCGAGTGTCGGTCACGATCACGTCCGGCGACGGCAGCCCGTATTTGTCTGACAAGCTGGCCGCAGCAGTGCGGACGCCATTACCGATGATGATCGGATATGTCACCGGCTCCTGGGTGACAACCACCTCCACTGGAAGCGCTAATGCCGCTTTTCGCGCGACCGCTTCCGGGGTCAGCTTGTCGGTCCAAATCTGAACGGCAAACGAGTCGTACAGTTTGCCGCGCCTTGCGAGTAGGTCGTCCAGCCGGGCGGTCAGGTCTCCGTCGAGCAGCGGGCGATCGCCGGTGTCGGCAAGCCGGCGCGCTATGGTCTCGGGCGCAGCGCGCAAACAAACGACAATGCCATTCCGCTCAACCAACGCACGGTTAGCAGCGCTTGCCAGCGCGCCGCCGCCCACGGCGAGCACGAGCCCGTCTTGGTGAGCAAACTCTGCAATTGTCTGCGATTCGAGCGCGCGGAAGGCCGCCTCGCCCTGCTGTGCAAATATCTCCGGGATTGTCAGGCCGGTGCGGGCCGCAATGACTTCATCAGTATCAAAGAAATCGCGGCCTAGTTGTGCGGCGCACAGGCGCCCGGCGGTCGTCTTGCCGCTCCCGGGCGGGCCAAACAGGACGAGGTTCACGAGGCGCGGGTGCGTGGGTTTTCCACGATTGCGAGCGTCACCGTCGCCCGCGCCACGTGTCTGCGCTCGGCGTCTTGCACGGCATACACGTCTGACTCCGATACCGTGATCCTCCGTCCGGGTTTGATAACCTCTGCCCGGCAGAACAGCCGCTCGCCGTGCGCGGGACGCAGCAGGTTGATCTTGAATTCGACCGTCAGGACAGTCTCATCCGGCGCAATCAGGCTGCCGGCGGCCGCGCCGCTGCTGTGGTCGGCCATTGTGGCCTGCACGCCGGCGTGGATAAAATCGTCTTGCTGCAGATGATCCGGCCGGACGACCAGTTCGGTCTCGCACCAGCCGGGGCCGACATCGAGCAGGCGCACGCCCAATGCGTCGATGAAAGGGGCGCTGGCGAAGATCGCCTCCACATACTGCCGGTAGTCGGAGTTGTGCGGCCGCACGAGTTTAATCCCAGAACACGGTCGGCTTGCCGCGCATTCGTACATCGCCCAGCACATTGCGGCGCAGCTGCGCGCAGCGCGGCTTCATCTCCGCAACGGAATCTCCGCCCAGCTTTTCGATAAGCGCATCGGCGAGCACAAACGCCATCATCGCCTCGCCCACGACGGCGGAGCGCGGCACGGAACAGAAGTCCGAACGCTCGTATTTTGTCGGGCTGGGTTCGCCGCTGGCGAGATCGACGGACTGCAGTGGGGTCAGCGTCGTGCTGATTGGTTTCATGGCTGCCCGCACTACAAGCGGCTGTCCGGTTGTCACGCCGCCCTCGGTGCCGCCCGCGCGGTTTGTGCGTCGCACGAGCCGCTCGCCTTCGATGAAAATCTCGTCGTGCACCTGCGTGCCGGTCTTGCGCGCATTCTCGAACGCCGGCCCGATCTCCACGCCTTTGTTGGCGTGAATGCTCATCAGAGCGGCTGCCAGCCGGGCTTCGATCTTGCGGTCCCAGTGCACGTGCGAGCCCAGCCCCGGGGGAATGCCCAGCGCGACGACTTCGTACACGCCGCCGAGCGTGTCTTTCTCACCCATCACGCGCCGGATGCGAGCGCGCATGGCCTGCGCGGCGACCGGGTCCGGGCAGCGTACATCCGACTTATCCGCGCGGGCAAAGCGTTCGGGAATGGGGATATCGTCCACATTCGCGACGACCTCACCGATTTGCACGACATAGCTTCCGATGGTGATGCCGAGTTCAACCAGCAACTTGCGACAAATGGCCGCCACGGCCACCCGCGCAGTGGTCTCGCGGGCGGAGGCGCGCTCCAGGCTGTAACGCAGGTCATCGTAGCCATATTTGATCGCGCCGGTGAGGTCGGCGTGTCCGGGCCGGGGCGCGGTCATCGGTTCGACGGCCTTGCCCTGCCATTTGACATGATCGAGGTTGGTCACTTGCAGTGCAATCGGCGCGCCGATCGTCTGGCCGTTCATCACACCGCCGACGATTTGCACCTGATCCTTTTCGATCTTCATGCGCCCGCCCGTGCCGTAACCTTGCTGGCGGCGCGCCAGGTCGGGATTGATGTCGGCGGCAGAGAGCGGCAGCCCGGCCGGCATACCCTCCAGGATGGCGGTTACGGCAGGGCCGTGCGACTCGCCGGCGGTGAGGAAGCGGAGCATGGTTCGCTACGAATAATCGCCAATCCACAAGATCAAGTCGAATTGCTTGTGGACTGCGTTGTATAGTTTGCGGTCGGCGGTTATCAATGGTTGGTCACGCAGTTGGGCGAGCGCCAGGTAGGAGGCGTCATATGCCGAACGACCAAGCGCATCAGCCAGATCAAACATTACCTGCGGCGGGATCGGCTGCAGGTCGATACTCAGCCGTGCAAATGCATCGAGAATGTCAGATGCATGTTGCTGCGTAATGCGGGTCTGCCGCGTTGCCTGCAAAAGAGCGTTGCTAACCTCGTATTCCAGCAAAGTTGGCGCGGCAAGGGGAGCTTCGTCCGTGATGTGTGCTTGTACGACCGCATGCGCTTCGTCCTGGTGCACTTCGTCGGAGAGGAAGGCCGTCAGGACCACGCTGGCGTCCACGATCACGGGCGGGACTCCAATTCGGCGCGCGAGGCTGCATAAACCTCAGAAGCCCGCACGCCACGCTCGCGAAGCTCCGTTGAAATGCGGACCATGTCTTCATAGGCCTGCAGTCGCTGCAGGCGCAAGTAATCGTCGTATGCAATCATGACGACTTCGGGCTGACCGCGTCTCGTAATGATGACAGGCTCATGAAGAGCGCGCCGCAATACTTGGGCAAAGTCCTTTTTGGCTACTGCAATGGGATATTCCACAGTTCTTGTCATATGACCTGTATTAAGGCTCTAAATTGTAGCACTTAATTTGTGACTGCAAGAAGAGCTTTCTCGCAAGCGGCGCGCATTGTTTCCACGGGCGCTTGCCGCCCGGTCCAACGTTCAAACGCCAGCGCGCCCTGCTGCACGAGCATCCCGAGGCCGCCCGCGCCACGCAGCTTGTGCGAGCGCGCCTGTTGCATCAACTTTGTCGTCGGCGGATTGTAAACCAGGTCGTACACGAACAGACCGGGCGGGAATGGCACAACGGGGAACCAGGGTGTGCTGTGTACGTCGGGCGTCATGCCGAGCGGCGTGCAGTTGACCGCCAGCGCGCAACCCTCCGAAGCCTGTGCGAGGTCCGTGGGCGTCCGGGCGAAGTTGAGGATGCGAGCGCCGGTCGTGCGGTGCAGTTTGCCTGCCAGGTCAGCCCCGGCCCGCACATTGCGTCCCAGAATGCGTACTTCCGTTGCCCGCATCGCCAGTGCGTACACGACCGCCCGCGCCGCGCCGCCGGTCCCCAGAACCAGGGCCGGCTTTCCGCCCAGGTCCACGTCGTGCGCGCGCAGGTCACGGACGAATCCCTCTGCGTCCGTATTGTCGCCGATGAGGCGATCTCCGTCGCGGAAGATGGTGTTCACCGCGTCGAGCGTCGCCGCCGTTTCAGTCAGGCCGTCAAGGAGCGGCGTGATAGTCTGTTTGTGTGGGATGGTGACGTTTGCGCCGTACCATTCGCCCGACCGCAGACGGCTGACCGCCGACGGCAGTGCGTCCGGGGTCACATCCGCCGCGATGTATTCGTAGTCCAAACCGAGCGTTGCGAACGCGGCGTTGTGCAGCGCGGGTGAGACGCTGTGCGCCACCGGATGGCCAAGCAGGGCGATTGTGTGCGAGTGGGACATGTATCCGATCTACCGAATATCCAGATCGTTGACCCATGCGCTGGGGTCATTTCCTGATCTCATTATTCGTTGACCAACACTGCTGAACCTTTTATCTCGCTGTTCTTCAATTTCTGCAACGCAACGTTGGCGTCTGACAGCGCAAATGCCTGCGTGTCGGTGCGGACGGGGATCGCAGCCGCCAGTGGCAGGAATTCCTGGGCGTCGCGCCGGGTGGCGTTGGCGACGCTGCGGATGGTGCGTTCTTCCCACAGCAGCCGATAGGGCATCTCCGGGATGTTGCTCATGTGGATGGCGTTGATGCACAGTGCGCCGCCGGGGCGCAAGTGTCCAAGCGCCAGAGGTACGAGCCAACCGGCCGGGGCGAAAATGATCGCGCGGTCAAGTTTGGCGGGCGGCTCGTCCTGCGCCGTTCCGGTCCACGCTGCGCCGAGGTCGGCGGCGTGGCGCTGGTGGTCCGCGCTGCGCGTGAAGACGTACACCTCGCAATCCCAGTGCCGCGCGACCTGAATGCAGATGTGGCCGCTGCCGCCGAAGCCATACAGTCCGAGCCGCTCCCCTGGCTGCAAATCGGCCAGCCGCAACGACCGGTAGCCGACGATGCCCGCGCACAGCAGCGGCGCAACCTCAATGTCCGAGAACCCCTCCGGGAGAGGCACAGCGAAGTCCGCGTGCGCAAGCAGATATTCGGCATAGCCGCCGTCCACTGTGTAACCTGTGAACATGGCCTGTTCGCACAGGTTCTCCTGCCCGCGCTGGCAGTGTTCGCATACGCCGCACGCGGAGTGTAGCCAGGGCACGCCGACCCGGTCACCGGCTGCGAAGCGGGTCACTGCGGGACCGACGACGTCCACCACCCCCGCCACTTGATGCCCCGGCGTGACCGGCAGCCGAGGATGGGGCAGCTCGCCTTCGACTACGTGCCGGTCAGTGTGGCACACGCCGCAGGCCTTCACGCGTACGCGGATTTGTCCCGCTCCCGGCTCCGGCAGCGACAGTTTGGTCGTGACCAGCGGCGACGTTTCGACCGGGGCGGGCGCAGAGAGGCGCAGGGCCCTCATCGTGGCTCAATTGTACTCGCTGCGACTATGCGCCCGGCGGCCATTTCTTTTCATCGCGCTCCCGCTCGCGTGCGCGCTCTTCGAGCAGAAACTTTGTGGGGGAGTCCCCGCTCGTAAACATGTCTGCAGCTGTACTGGTCGGGTCCTTGAATGTGGGAACAACGGGTGCTCCAAGTGAAGATAGCACGCCGACGAAGTCAGGGAACGACTCATCCACCGCACCCGCATTCTCGACGACGGTCATTGGGTCGGCGACCAGCCCCGCCACCGCCAGCGCCATCGCCAGCCGATGGTCGCCGTGGCTGTCCACGGTTGCGCCTCGTAGCTGCTGCGGACCGGCAATCGCGAAGCCATCTGGAAACTCCTCCACCGTTGCGCCCAGTCGGCGGAGTTCGGCCGCCACAGCTGCGATGCGGTCGGATTCTTTGACGCGCAGCTCGGCGGCGTCATGCACGACGGTGCGCCCTGTAGCCTGCGTAGCCACTACGGCAAAGGCCGGGAACTCGTCGATCATGCGCACGACGCGCTCGCCGGCGATCTCTGTAGCGCGCAGCGCTGCATGCCGCACGACGAGGTCGCCCACCGGCTCGCCGCCCACTTCGCTCCGGTTCTCGACACTGATGTCCGCGCCCATCTCGCGCAGTGCGTCGAGCAAGCCGGTGCGCGTGGGGTTAAGACCGACAGCCGGAAGGCGTACTTCGCTGCCGGGCACGATGGCAGCCGCTGCCAGCAGGAATGCCGCGCTCGAAAAATCGCCCGGCACGGTCAGGTCGGTGGGGGGGAGCGCGCCGCCTGGCGCGAGGGTGACCGAGTGGCCCGTCGATTGCACATTAACGCCCAGCGCGCGCAACATGCGCTCCGAATGGTCGCGGGCGGGGCCGGGCTGGTGCAGCGTCGTTGGCCCCTCGGCCTGCAGCGCGGCCAGCAACACGGCTGCCTTTACCTGCGCCGAGGCGACTTCGCTCGTGTATTCGATACCCCGCAGCCGGCCGCCGCTCACCGTGAGCGGCGCGTGGTCGCCTTCGATCTGTGCGCCCATCAAACGCAGCGGGCGCGCCACGCGCCCCATGGGTCGTTGCTGCAGGCGCGGTGTGCCGGTCAGTGTAAGGGTGAATGGTTGTCCGGCCAGCGCGCCCAGCAGCATACGGATCGTTGCACCAGAATTGCGGCAATCCAGCGGGGCGGCCAGCGGCCGCCACGCGCCGCCGGTGATGTGCAACGCGCCGGACTCCTCTTCCACGGCGACGCCGAGTTGCCGCAAGCAGCCGATCATCGCTTCCGTCACGCCGGCGCGCAGGCAGTTGCGGATGTGGCTGTCGCCGGGACTGAGCGCAGCGTGCAGCAGCGCACGGTGCGAGATCGACTTGTCGCCCGGCACGGCGGCGACTCCTTTCAACGCGGGCGACGAGTTGCTGACTCTCACTGCTGCGCTGTCCGTGCGCCGCGCGCGTGGGATAAGTACTCGAACAGGATGGAGTCGTCCCCCGCTGCCAGGATCGCCTGCAGCCGCTCCAGTTCGGCACGCTGCCGGGAGAGCGCCGCCAGAATGGGATCGCGATTCGTGGCAATGATATCTGCCATCACCCGCACGTCGCTGGCCGACAGGCGCGTGGTGTCGCGGAAGCCGGAGGCCGCGACCGACCACAGTTGCTCGTCGTCCGCTGCGTCAGTCGCGGCAGCCGTCATCAGGCTGCAGGCCAGCAGATACGGCAGGTGGCTGGTCACAGCCACCAGGTTATCGTGGCGGGCCGGGTCGAGCAACAGCGGGCGAGCGCCCACGGCTGCGACCAGTTCCTCGGCCAGCGCCAGCGCTTTTGGCGACGTCCGCGCCAGCGGCGCAAGGACAAACGCGGCGTTCGCGAACAGGTTCGCCGCTGCGCTTTCAATCCCGGCCGTTTCCTTCCCGCACATGGGGTGGCCGCCCAGCGGGTCGAAAGAGTCCGGCAGTGCGTCCATGGCGGCGCAGATTTCGCGTTTGGTGGAGCCGAGGTCAAGCAGGACGAGTGGGGAGTTAGAGTAAGAGAGTTGGGCGAGCTGGGCGAGAATAGTTCTTACGGGCGTAGCGAGGACGAG
>JBHHUI010000072.1:0-8830 GCA_046753805.1 Anaerolineales bacterium | reverse complement strand
TGCGGTTATGATCCGACCTCCACCGACCTCCACCTTGGACACACGATTACCATGCGCAAGTTGCGCCAGTTCCAGGAACTTGGACACGAGGTCACGTTTCTGATCGGCAGCTATACCGCGTTGGTAGGCGACCCCTCCGACAAAAACAAAGCCCGCCCGCTGTTGACGGCAGAGCAGGTGGCCGAGAACGGGCGCACATACGCCGAGCAAGCATTCCGCATTCTCGACCAAGCAACAACGCGCGTGCGCTACAACGGCGAATGGCTATCCGAACTGACGCTGGTCGACTTGATCCGGCTTGGGCAGAACTTTACGGTGCAGCAGTTTTTGGCGCGCGAGAATTTCTCCAAGCGGATGGACAAGGGCGAGCCGGTCTATCTGCATGAGACGTTCTATGCGCTCATGCAAGGTTACGATGCGACGGCAATGGAGACCGACGTGCAGGTCGGCGGTACCGACCAGTTGTTCAACATCGTCGTCGCCGGACGCAAATTGCAGGAGGCGCTCGGACAGCCGCCGCAGGTGGCGATCATTACCGGCATTTTGCCCGGCACCGATGGACATCTGCGCATGTCCAAAACCACTGGCAATCACATTCCGATCATGAGTACGCCCGAGGACATGTTCGGCAAGATTATGGCGCTGCCCGATTCTGCTATGTCGGTGTATGCGCGCCTTGTGACACGTTGGACGCCGGCCGACATCCAGACCCGCGAACAGGCGCTTGAGACCGGGGCGCTCCACCCACGCGACGCCAAAATGCAGCTTGCGGGCGAAATTGTCAGTATCTTCTACGGCGACGCGGCTGCGGCGGCTGCCGCCGCAGCCTTCACGCGTGTGTACCGACATGGCGACAACCCGCAGGACATGCCCGATCTGCGGGTGGCCGGCAATCCGCGCCTCGTGGATTTCATTGTTGAAAATGGGCTGGCAGCAAGCAAAGGCGAGGTTCGCCGCCTGATCCGGCAGGGAGGCGTGCGCCTCGACGGCGATAAAGTTGCGGACACCGAACGTCGGCTGGACCTCGCCGCCGAGACGGTGCTGCAGCTCGGGAAACGCAGATTCGTCCGGTTGCTGCCTGAATAACCGACCTCGCCGGGCGTTATCCCCCGCCCGGCGCGTTGAGCAGCTGCGCGCCGAGCGCTGCGGCTGCGTCTTCCGCAGCTTCCTCCAGCACAACGACGATCACTCTTGCTCGGTCAGCGTCGAATCCCCAATACCAGGCGGTGTCCTGCGCGCCGCCGAACGCAGTGTAGCCTGTCGCTGCACCCGGGACGGTTCCGGCGCGTGAGCGCATCCAACTCTCCACTGCCTCGGCTGCGTCCAGCGACATGACGCGACCTCTGGGTGCAGGCGGCGGGATGGGTTGCAGTTCGCCGTTAACGTCCTCGAAGGCCGTGGCAAGCACCGGAGCAGGCGCAATGCCGCCATTTGCGATGGCCGCTGCCGCAAGCGCGACCTGGAGCGGCGACACCTTTACACCACTCGCGCCGTTTTCAAAATCCCTGTACCCGTCGCCGCTGTCGGGCAGCGACCAGACTCCTGGGTCTGCCACCGGCAGGCTGAAAGCCGGTGCATCGAGCAGTCCGAGGGCGCGAAATCCTGATTCGAGCTCTGATGCGGTGAGGTCGCTCACGCCTGACCACACCGCCGCTCCAGAGGGAATATCGCGCAGTGCAAGTGCGCCCGCGTCGATGGCTGTTCCAATTGCAAATGGCGCCAGGACGCTGCCGGGGGCGTAGCGGCCGAGGGTGGCCCGGTTCAGCAGCGGCGCGCGCCCGTCGGCGATGAGCCGTTCCCATTCCTCGTCGAGACGACCGGGGTCGTAGCTCGGCGCCGATGCAAGCGCCAGGATGCGTCCCGTGCTGGATTCCAGCATCACCACCGCGCCTCGGTCGCTGCCCAGCGCAGCGGCCGCCGCATTCTGCAGCGCTGTATCAACTGTCAGAACCACAGCCCGTCCGACCTGGGGCTCGTGTAGTAGCGTGAGGCGCAGCCAGCGTTCGAAGCCGTCAAACCCTTCGTCGCCGCGCAGGATGCTGTCGAAGGCCGCCTCGATGCCGGCAACCCCGTAGGTGACAGAGGCGTATCCGACGACGTGCGCGGCTGCCGGCACGGGGTAAGCACGGATGGGGACGCCGTCAACAAGCTGTGTTTCTGCGAGCACCGTGCCGCTCCGATCCTGTATTTCACCGCGCCGCACGTCCAGCGCACGCAGGACGGATCGGGGATTGTCGGCGCGTGCGGTTACTTCTTCGCGACGGACGAGGCTCCAGTAGGCTGTCACGAGCGCCAGGGCTGCGAATGTGACCAGGAAGAACCGGGCCAGACGGGTGGCGGCCCGTGAAATATCCGGCAGCATGGTCGCTCTGGGTTGTTGCGGGCCGCGCGGCCCGGAATCAGACAGGCGGACGAGCAATCCCAGCGCGATGAAACTGGTCGCCAGCGCAGACCCACCATAACTGACAAACGGCAGCGTGACGCCCGTCAGCGGCAGCGCCTTAATCACACCACCGACGATCAGTGCAGTCTGTAGCCCCAGCATGGCGGCCAGCCCCCCCGCCAGCAGCGCTTCGAAACGCCGGCCGGCGAAGGCCGCAATCCGCAGGGCGCGCAACACGAGTGCGAGCGCCAATCCAAGGATGACCAGCCCACCCGCCAGCCCCCATTCTTCGACCGCCGCTGCGAAGACAAAGTCAGAATGCACCACGGGGATCAGGCGCGGCGAGCCGAGCCCCGGCCCGCTTCCGAACAGTCCGCCACTGGCGAGCGCAATCAGCGATTGGACGATCTGGAACGAGTCGCCGCCCGCGTCGAGCCAGGGATTCCACCAGGCGTCGATGCGCACACGCACGACGTCAAACAGGCCGTAGGCCACACTCGCACCGATCAGGAGCAGGGCTGCGCCGGCCACCGCGTATTCGACACGGCCGACAGCCAGAAACAGCATGGCAACAAAGATGCCGAACAGCAACGATCCCGTTCCAAGATCGCGCTGGCTGATGAGCAGCACGAGCGAGAACCCCCACATTAATACCAATGGCAAGAAAAACGTCGTGGGGATGGCGAACGGTCCCAGTGTGCGCTGTGAAATGATGGCGCCGCGCTTTGCAGCGAGAAACGCGGCCAGATAAACGACGAGCAACAGCTTGAGCAATTCCGAAGGCTGCAAATACAATCCGCCGCCGGGCGTCCGTGGGCCGCAGCAGCCCAGCCAAAGGCGTGGACCTACGCCAGAAGGATTGACACCAAACACGAGTGTGAGTGCGGTCAGCGCCAGCCCACTCAGGAGCCACAGATACGGATAGCGCCGCAGCCAGCGCATATCACGCGGCGCAATTAACACCGCCACGAGGAGTAAACTTCCGGCCACAATCCAAACCGTTTGCCGTGCTCCGAAAGGCGGCGCAAGTCGATAGACCAGCACCAGCCCCCAGCCCGCGAGAAAGAAAGCCAGCGGCAGCAAGAAAGGGTCTCGGTGCGGGGCAAGCCGGTTGGCGGCGATATGCGCCCCGCCAGCGCTCAGCAGCCAGACGGTCGCAGCGGCAGCATGGCCTCCGTATGTCGCCATCCAGCGCCAGTCGGCGTTCCGAACGGCGGGCGCCAGCGCCAGCGCAGCAAACCCGAAGACGACGAAGGCAAAGGCAATCGCGAGCAGCGCCTTCTCGCGCCGGCGGATGCGATCGGCGTCTGCTGCGTGCACTGGGAACACGAGCGAACTCAGGGACGGGCTATGAGAGGTATTTGTCAATCAGCGCACCCAGACGCGCCCGGGTGTCTGGTGGAATGCGGTCAGGCTGCGTTATCAGTGCGTCGGCGAGTGCATCGCCGCAATGACAGTCGTCGCGGGGTGTGTCGGCCGGTAATGCAGCTGCCAGGTTCGTCAGGCTTTGCTGCGCGATGCGCGTGTTCCGCATGATTGTCTCGACAACCATCTCCACCGTGACGGGCGCTTCCGTTTCATGCCACACGTCGTAGTCCGTCACGTGCGCCATGACGGCGTAACAGATTTCTGCCTCGCGCGCTAGATAGGCTTCCGGGCTTGTTGTCATCCCGATCAGGCTCAGTCCCCACTGGCGGAAGATACGGCTCTCAGCCCTGGTGCTGAAACGAGGTCCCTCGATGGTGATAAAACCGCCGCCGACGTGTACGGTTGCTCCCGTATTCTGCACAGCCGCGTGCAGCACGCCGGACAGGTGCGCGCAAAATGGGTCGGCGACGCCGACATGCGCCACCAACCCGCCGGAAAAAAAGGTGCGCTCACGGCCGCGGGTGAAGTCAAACAACTGATCTGGGATGACGATGTCGCCGGGCTTGTAATCCTCGCGCAGCGAACCGCAGGCGCTCACGGAGATGATGCGCGTCACCCCCAACTGCTTCAGGGCATAAATATTTGCGCGGTAGTTGATCTCCGAAGGGCTGATGCGATGCCCGCGCCCGTGGCGCGCGAGGAACGCCACCCGCTGGCCCGCAAGCACGCCGGTGACAATGGCGTCGCTTGGGTCGCCGAACGGCGTTGTCGCAGCGTGGCGGGCGACTTCGGTCAGCCCGTCCATGTCATACAGCCCACTCCCGCCGATGATGGCAAGTGATATTGGTTCTTTCATTACCGGTTCTCCTCTGGCTGAGGTCGCGCGGACCAATGATACCCGATCCGACTTGGGTGTACGATGTCCCGATGCTAGAATCGTGGGATCAGCGCCGATTCGGGCTGAGATAATGCTATGCGATATTCGCCCAATATGTCCCCGCGCGATACGTCAGCCGTGCGGCTGCTCGTGGCAGTACTGTCCATCGGCGGCGCGCTGGGGTTAATCATCGGGTTCGTATACGCAGCGTCGCAAAACGCGCGCGCGGCCGCCCAGCGGGATGTCGTGACAACCGCAGCCCCGCTCGCGGTTGCGCAGCCCATTCCCACATTGACGCCACTGGCCGGGCACACGGCGACCCCAACAACCGAACCTGGTGTACGTACATCTGGACCGGCAACGCGCGTCCCCTCGCCGACAATGACGCCCATTCCGCTGCTCCCGACCAACACGCCGCCGCCCACGGGATGGTACGTGGTCCCGGCGAACCCGACCCCAATCCCGACGCCGTTGCTCGCGCCCGCCGCTCCGTTTCCTGATTCGTGCGACGGCCCAGGGCGCATGAATGTGCTGCTGCTCGGGGTTGATGGCCGCGCCGACGAATATAACCGCGCCGCGCGGGCGGACGCCATTCTGGTGCTTGGTATTAATTTTGGCGACCGCACCGCGCAGATTCTCTCCATTCCACGCGACCTGTGGGTGCAAATTCCGGAGTATGGCGCATTCCAGACGACGGAGGGCCGCATCAACACGGCCTACGCCCTCGGAAGGCAGTATGGTTATCCAGATGCAGGACCGGGATTCATGGGCGCCGTCATCGCACACAATTTCGGCCTGCGGGTGGACCGCTTCGTCGTGACGAATTTCTCCGCGTTCGAGCGCGCTGTCGATGCGATTGGCGGCATCGACATCTATCTGAACAGCGCGATACACGATGAAAAGTATCCCATGGGCGTCGGCAACACGATGGTGCTCGACATTCCCGCTGGGTGGGTGCACATGGATGGACAGGTCGCGTTGATGTATGCCCGCACGCGGCATCAGGACAGCGATTTCGGGCGCATGCGCCGGCAGCAAAAAGTGCTCCTGGCGGTACGCGACAAGCTTGTCAACCCGGACGTCATTCCGCACCTTCCAGAGTTGGCGCAGGCCGTCTGGGGGTCGGTTGCCACGAATATGAGCCTGGATGATGTGGGGCTGATCGGCTGCATTGGGCCACGGATCGAGCCATCGCAAGCGACCCGAATCGTGATGGACCTTTCGATGGTGCAGCCATTCCAGGGCCCGGGAGGGGCGGCGGTGCTGCGCGCCGACATGGATGCCGTGCTGCCCGCTCTCCAGGCGTTCAACACCGGGGAGTGAGTGATGACAAAGCCATCCGATGCCCACGCGCGGGAGACCGTCCGAACGTTGCTCGCCGAGGCCAGTACGCTGACGCTGGGGACGACCCGGCCCGAGGGGGGCGTACACGTGGCGGACCTGTTCTTTGTCGCGGATGAAGAATGGAACCTGTATTTTGTGTCCAGCCCGGATAGCCTGCATTGCATCGCGCTGGAATCCGACCCGCGTGTTGCAGTCACCGTGCACCGGCCGACGTGGGAATGGCAGCAGATCGCCGGGATCCAAATGCATGGCGCCGCCCGGGCGTTGGAAGGTGCGGCGGCAGCCCGGGCGTGGAAGCTGTACGCCGCGAAATATGCATTTGTGGTTGCGTTTGGTCAAGCGATCGCCCGCAGCCGCTGGTATCAGGTGACGCCGCATTGGGCGCGGTTGATCGACAACGGTATTCGTTTTGGGTACCGGCAAGAGTGGGACCTGGACGGCGGCCCGTAACCCGTGGGGTGTCGGCGTTATCCAGATATGACGCGAATGTGGACGGCGTTGATCCGCACGGGGGCCTGCGGATCGAGCCACTGTTGGATCGTCGCAACCGTTGCGCCGTCGATATTGGCCGCGAGCAACAAATCGCTGACTGACACGCCGCCGGCGCGCAACGTCGCGTGGGCGATGAACGCCTGAAGTGCGGCCGCCTCGCGGTAACGGCGTTCCGTCCCGGTCGCAGACTCGACAAATTCCACCGCGCCTCGACCATCTCGTCGCGCGCCGTCAAGCCAGATTGGTCCCACGACATCAAAGAGCGCGATCACGTCGTCGCGGGTGAGTACCACCGCGCCCGCGACCGGGGCGGAAATGTACGCCTCCACAACGGCCAGGCTGTCCGATCCTGCTGTGGCGGGCGCCGGCAGGCCCACCAGGTCGATGACGCCGTCGTGTGACTGGCTCAGCGTCCACAGCGCGCCCGGCGGCGATTGGGAATCGTCCCCTTGAACGGAGATCACGAGCACCGGCGAGGCGGGAACAGATTCGGGCGGGCCGGGGGCGCGCGCATCGATTTCTGGATTGAACAACCCCAACGCAATTCGCGCTCCAACCACCAGCCCGCCGAGGAGCATGATCGCGCGGATGCCAAACCGAAAGGCTGTCTGAGCGTTGCCCGGCTGTTCTGCAGCATAAACGCTCATCCTACGCGCCCCCGGCCGGCAACACTAGCGCCCCCACCAGGGCGGCTACGAATCCGACCCCGGCGCCGACGCCGAAGAAAAGGAGTCCGTCACGCGCGGCGGGCCCCACGACCGGTTGGACTTCATGCCACCAGCGCTTCAGCCGGCGGCCATGCCACACGGCGAAATAAACCTGGTTCCAACCGATGATCTGCAGATGGCACGAAACTGCGTGGAAACTGGTTCGCAACATGGCTGCTCTCCTCCTGGAACCTCAGCGCGAGGTCGTGATCTTGATGACGTTGCCGCGTCCGTCGGAGATGACCCGCACGATGCGAATGATCGATCGCCCGTTCGGCAGCGTCGACCGCCCGTTAAACGTTAACAGATAGCGGTCGGCGCCGTTCGCACCGGCAGACTTGGCCTGCTTTACCCTCGCCGACGCCGGCGCGCGCTGCTGGGTAACACGGGGCTCCGTCCCCTTCAGTTCGGGAAACTGCTTGTAAACATCGCGAGATATTCGCTGTACCTGTCGCTTTGCGAGGGACATGCTAACCTGCTTTCTTCGTTGGCTCGCCGGCAGCGGTCTGCACTCGTCTCCGGCGCAAGAACGCCGGGATGTCGATATTGTCCGGCACGACGGCGGCCGGCTCGGCGACCACCCATTGCATTTGCCGTGGATTGGCGTCGGCGCTGCCGTCTTCTGGCGGCGGCGCGGTGACATCGGCATATTCTTGCGCGTGGATCGGCTCGGCCGCCGGTGGAGTGGGTCGGTCAGCTTTCGCGGGAGCGGCGACCGGCTCTGGCCGCCACCGATTCAAGGGCTGCTGGCTCATAACTTCTTCCAGTGTATGTCCGCCCACACCGGTGGCCACCATAATGACCTGTGCGCGTCCAGTCATGGCGGGTTCGACGCTGGCCCCGAATACGACCTCCGTTTCGATGCTGGCCGCATTCGTAATGTGGTTGACCGCGCGTCCGACTTCAAACAGCGTGAGATCGTCGCCGCCGGTAAAGTGAATCAGAATCCCGGCCGCCTGCTCGATGGAGGCCGTATCGAGCAACGGGTGGTTGAGCGCCCGGTCAATCGCATCCATGGCTTTGTGCTCTCCGGAGCCCTGACCGACGGCCAGTAGCGCGCCGCCCGCCAACTGCATCATGGAGCGGATGTGTGCAAAATCCACGTTGATCATGCCGGGACGCGTAATAAGCTCGGCGATGCCCTGGATGCCTTGCCGCAACACATCGTCTGCGACGCAAAAGGCCACGTCGAGGGAGACGTCCGGACGCACGGCTTTCAGCAGCCGGTCGTTGGGCACTACGATCAGCGTGTCGCAACTCAGCCGCAGCTGCGCCAGGCCCTGCTGTGCATTCTTATGACGGCGCGAACCCTCAAATCCGAAGGGCGTGGTCACAACGGCAATCGTCAGCGCGCCGGTGCTGCGCGCGATCTCGGCCACGACCGGGATTGCACCGGTGCCGGTGCCGCCGCCCATCCCACACGCCAGGAAAATCATGTCCGCGCCGCGCAGCGCCTCTTCCAGATATTCGCGGCTTTCGAGGGCTGCAGCAGCGCCGATTTCGGGGTCCCCGCCCGAGCCGAGACCGCGCGTGGCGTGCTGCCCGAGCAATATTCGGCGCGGCGCGCGGCTGCTTTCCAGCGCTTGCGCGTCCGTATTGGCCGCGATGAAATCGACGCCCTGGATGCCGAACTGGATCATGCGGTCGATGGCGTTGCTG
>JBHHUI010000071.1:0-8830 GCA_046753805.1 Anaerolineales bacterium | reverse complement strand
CTCGCCTATACAGAGCGAACAGCCGGCGCAGAAATTCTCTCCGACGACCGCCGGGCCCACGTGCCGCCCGCGCGCGATCCACGGCAACACGCCGAGTACTCCCAGCACGGCTGCCAGCAGCCCCCAGAACAACAAGCTGCCCCAACGTTCGACGAGCGGCAGAAAGCCTAGATACCAGCCATCGAGCGGAACCGTTCCGACCTGCCGATTGAGGTCCGCCGCCGCCGCACTTGTGGCCGGGCGCCAGATCGAGATCGCCAAGAGCAGCACGGTGGCGGAAACCATCAGCCAGCGCGGCGACCAGAGGCGGGAGCGCTCCAGCCGTAGTAAATGCAACAGCAAACCCAGCACCAGGAGAATTGGCACAAATACGTGTAGGAAGAGCACAATTACAAAGAACGGGAACGTCGCGGATACGATCGTCGGGTTCAGGAAAGAACTCGCCAGCGCCCCGCCGACCTTCGCAATGAAGTATTCGGTTAGCCATTGCGCGCGCTCGTCCCACACCAACCAGTACCCCATCACGCCGATAATCGCGATGTTGACCAGCATGACCCAACCCGTAAGCCACGCCACCCAGCGATTGCCCCAGAAGCGATCGTGGAAGAACATTTTCACAGCGTGCAGGAATATGACAAACGCCAATGCATCGGAAGCATAGCGATGTACGCTGCGCATGAGCGCACCGATGCCCGTTGCGCTCAGCGCCGAGACGGTCTCGAAAGCCCTGTCGGCCCCGGGTCGGTAGAAGACCGTCAGGTAAATGCCCGTCACGGTCAGCACGATCAGCAGAAAAATGCCCAGCGTACCCAAATGGTAAAACGGGTTGTACCGCGAGTCGCCCGCGCGGTTGATGAGCCGCTCGCCGCGTACCCACTGCTTTTCCAGAACGCGCAATACACGCCGTTCTTCATAAAGCGGTTTTTTGGATATTGTTGACATCAATTACCTGATTATTGCCAGCGCATCTTAACGCTGGTGAGGTACTATGCGTGGATCATACGGAAAGAAATGAGTCGGCGAATTCGCCCGGCGCTGCCGATGGGCCGGCTCGGCCATCCGGAGACGGCGCTTGAGAAGTGCGTTCCAGTTCGGAGAAAAGAGATACCTTCCGCAGCCGGGCGGCGTTCCAGGTTACAAATGCGCTGCTCGCAACCATTGCCAGCGCAGCCAGCACCGGTTGCAGCACGCCGGAAACGGCGAGCGCAACTCCAACTGTATTGTAGACGAACGCCCACGCCAGGTTTTCACGCACGCGCGCCATCGCAGCCCGCGCGAGCCGGATCGAACTCGGGACGGCGCGCAAATCGTCGCGCAAGAGGATCACGTCGGCTGCGGCCTGGGCCACATCGGTCCCGTCGCTGAGCGCGATGCCGACCGTCGCCGCAGCGAGCACCGGCCCGTCGTTGATGCCATCCCCCACCATTGCGATGGCCTGTGGGGCTGCGCGGAGCCGCTCCAGCTTGGCCGCCGGCGTCAGCCCCGCATGCACCGGCACTCCCAGCCGACGCGCCCAACGCTCACCCGCGACAGGATCGTCGCCGGTGAGTAGTTCTACGGCCAGGCCCTGCCCGTGGAGTTCCGCAAGGGCTGCAACCGCTTCCGCGCGGACACGCTCTCCCAGGCCGACGATGCCACGCACGCGCCCGCGCCAGCCGGCGAATATCACCAGCCGACCGCGTGCGCGCCACGCAGAGGCCGCAGCTTGCAAGGCGGCTGACACAGCCTGACCCTGTGAGCGCATGAAGCGGTCATGGCCGATCCAGACCGTCTCCCCTTGAACCTGCGCGGACACGCCCTCGCCGGGCCGGGCGCTGAAGTCGTCGACGGCGCTCATGGCAAGCCCGCGTTCTTGCGCCGCCGCCGCAACAGCGCGCGCGAGCGGATGTTCCGAATGTACTTCAACACTCGCCACGCGCGCCAGGAATTCGTCGCGAGCCAACCCGTCTGTCGCAACGTCCAGGACGCGGAACGGGCGTTGGGTCAGTGTGCCGGTCTTGTCGAAGTACACCCGCCGCACGGCGGCCAGTTGTTCAAGCGCGCCCGTATTGCGCAGGAGCACACCCGCCTCCGCGGCGCGTCCGACCCCCAACCATAGCGTGAGCGGCGTCGCCAGACCCAGCGCGCAGGGACAGGCGATGAGCAGCACCGAGAGGGCGTGTAACAGGCCGACTTCCGGCCCGACACGCACCGTCCAGAAGGCGAACGTCCCGACGGCAATTGCAACCGCCGCTGGCGTCATGATGGCGGCCAATCGGTCGGCCAGCCGCTCTAGCGGCGCACGCTGCCACTGGGCTTGATGCAGCAAACGCCCGATCTGACCGGCCACGGTAGCCGAGCCGACGGCCGCAGCAACCACCTCGAATGCGCCGTCCATACTGACCGTCCCGGCGCGCACGTGGTCGCCGGCGCGCCGCGTGACCGGCTGCGACTCGCCCGTCAACAAGCTTTCATCCACGTCGCCCGCCCCGACCGCGACGACGCCATCCACCGGGAAGCGCTCGCCGGGCCGCACGCGCACGCGCGCCCCGACCGGCAACGCGTCGATGGGTACAATGACTTCGCCTTCGGGCGTGAGGCGCGCCGCTTCGCGCGGCATGCGCTGCTGCAATCGCTCGGCGGCTTCGTTGCCGGCATTCCGCGCACGCATTTCGAGCCAGTGCCCGATATTCACCAGCAGCAGCAGCATGGCAGCCGTGTCGAAATAGACGCGATCAATCCCCAGCACGAGGTTGCGCGCTGACAATCCAAAGGCCGAAAATGCACCCAACGCGATCAGCGTGTGCATGTTTGGACGCCGGCGCAGCAGACCGGCCACACCCGCGCGCAGGATCGGCAGTCCCAGCAGCAGCAACACCGGAACGGTGAGTATGAACAGCATGATGTGGAAGAAGCCCTCTAACCAGGCCGTATCGGGCCCCGAAAGGCCGAGCGCATCGCGCGCATACAAGATCAGGCTGATGACCATGATCTTCATCGCGATTGCCCCGCCCGCGATCATGCGGTTCAGGTGGGCGTCTTCCTCACCGTAGGGTGTGTCGCCCGGCAGCCACGCCCGATAGCCAAGCCGCCGCACGCGCCGGACAAGCTGCTGCGGCCGGGCGCGCGCCGGGTCGTACTCCACGCGCGCTTGCTGCTGCACGTAGCTGAAATCTGCGGATGTCACCCCCGGCGCACGGCGCAGTGTTTCCCCCACCAGCCACGCACACGAGGCGCACCAGAGGCCGCTCAGCGATATGACCGCCGACCGCTGACTGCCGGCGGCCCCCGGCCGAGCGGCGGTTGGCGATCCACTGTCCACAATCTGGGCGGTAGCGTCCTCGGCTGCAATTAAACCGTATACCTCGCGGCACGCCGGACAGCAGAATGCGTGGCCGGCCTCATCCGTGAGGGTGTGGACGGCCGGCAACTCACACAGCGCGCATGGAGTCGTTGTTACCAAAGCATCACGCTTCCCAGGTGAATGTGCTGCACGAGACCCCAAACTGCCATCCCGCGCAGCGCCAATTGCACGCCAAAAACCATCATCATGCTCGCGGCCAGCGGGCGCGCCCAGACGCCGGCCCGGCGATAACCGCCGCGGGCGAACCAGGCCATACCAAACAGCGCCGGCCACGTGCCCAGCCCGAACGCCAGCATCGTCAGCGCGCCCATAAGCGGCGTTGCCGATGCGGCTGCGCCGAGCAGCGCCGCGAGCACCAATCCGCACGGCAACAGACCCCAAGCAAGACCGACAAAATAGGCGGGGACAGGTACGGACGAGTCGCCGGTGCGGAGCAGTCGGCGTACGGCGCGTCCCCAAGCACGCGCCAGCGCCGGGCCGAATGTTTCCGGCGACGGCAGCCAACCCAGCAGTGCCAGCGCCATGTAGGCGGCGGCGGACCCGGCGGCGAGGCCGAGCGCGCCTTGCAAGAGGCGCAGCGGCGGCAGGAGACGCAACAGCGCCTGGCCGGCCGCACCAGTTGCCAGCCCGAGTAGGGCATAGGTTGTTACACGGCCAACATGCGCGAGTAGTAGTTTTCGGCCGGCGATCCCACTGCGCCGAAGAAGCAGCGTAACGCCGCTGCACATCCCCAGGCAGTGGCCGAAGCTCCCCAGCAGTCCGAGAGTGAAGGCGACGAACATGCCCGTGAACGGTGAGCGGTCAGCAGGGGGCAGTGAGCAGTACGCGGATCGAAATCCGGCCGTACTGCTCACTGCTTACTTGTTTACCGAATCGCCCACATCCGCCCGAGTAACCACCAGTTGCTAAAGTAGTACAGCGCAAAGAACATCAGGAACGCGATGACGATCACCAGCGAGCCTTTGGGCTTGAAGCGCCGCTCGTCTTCCTCGGTGAGCGGTGTGGCCTTGGTAAGCGGGTTCGCATCCTCCGCGAGCAGCGTCAACCGTCCCGCCTCTTCGCGCTTGCCGGTAAAGACCGACGCCAACACGACCAGCATAAACATCATGCCGCCCACAATGGCGATGATCGCGCCGATCCCGAACACTGTCAACGATAGTTCCGCCGTACCCGGCAGGGGGGCTTTGAACGGCGCCTGTGCGAAAGTGATGTCCCAGTGACGGCGCGGCACGCCTTGCAGCCCACTGGCGATCATGCCAATCGCGGCAATGGCCATCCCGATGCCGTACACATACGGCTGCCACTGAGCCACCTTCTTAAACTTGAGACGCTTGCGGAAGATAAGCGGAATCAGATAGTAGGTCAGGCCCATGAAGGCCGTCGTCGTGCCGGCAACTACGGTGGCGTGGAAATGGCCGGGCAGGCGCATGGTATTGTGCGCGGTCATGTTGATCTGCTCCGTGCCGATGACCACGCCGGTCACGCCGCCGATCCAGCCGAAAACGAACATGGACATCACCAACGCAGAGAAGCCCGGCTCGCCCCACGGCGCGCGCCGCAACCAGCCGAGCAGGCCACGATTGTGGCCCTGGCGCCGGAGGGCCACTTCTGTGGCGGCCGGGATCGAGAAGGCGTGAATCAGACTTCCGAGCACGGCCAGGTACATGATGTAACTGGTGTTGGTGGCCTTCCAGGCAAAGCCCGGCCCGGGGTCCACGAGCAGGTGGTGCGCCGATCCGAGGTTAATGCCAACCAGGTACAGGATGAACGCCAGGCGGGAGAACTTCTCGTTGAGCGGCACCGCGCCTACGGTGATCGCCCCGAGCGCATACCAGATCGAGACCATCGCGGCCAGGTTGATCTGCTGCGCGGAGTGGCCGAAACTCCAGAATAGATTGCGATAGAAAGCCGGATCGTAGCGGGCCATCCATCCCAGCGACCAGAATTCCGCCGGAATAAAGGCAATCGCGCCCGAAATCAACGTGTAGACCGCGATGATGGCGGCGGTGACCAGACCAAAGACGACCAGCGGGAGTGAGCCTTCGTAGGCCTTCTCGATCTTGGCGACGAGTACCGTGGCAAAGAAAATACCCACCGCCACCAGCGCCCCGACCGCGAACAAGATAATGCCCAGATAGAAGAGCGGGCTGGCCTTGAGCGGCACATAGGCCGTAAACATCACATCCGCGTCGCCCATCAATACAACGACGTTGATGAGCACAGCGCCGACCACCATCAACACGAACGCAGCCCAGGCCAGCGCCGGTTTTACCAGCCGCGCGTTGAGCATCACCGCGCCGCCAAAATAGAGACCGGCGACTTCGAAGAACACGATCCAGGCGACCAGCATATCCAGCCCATGCGCCGTGAGCGCGCGGTAAAACCAGTCCGCCGGCAGCAGGTGGAACACCTGCCAGCGCGTCAGCGCGATCAACAGCGCGAAGGCTCCGCCGATCAATAGAAAGACGACGCCGGCCACTGCGTTGGCTTTGATGAGCCGCTCGGCCGCCAGGTCGACCTTGTAGGTTGTAACGGGACAAGTGCGGAATTCAGTCGTCTCTCCGCTGAGTGGTATGGCTTCGGCAGCAACTGCCATGATGTATGCCTCCTTGAACGGGACGCGTCGACGGCCGCGCGTCCGCCCCCTGAATTATTCCGTGACGAAAATCTTGCCGACCATCAGATGGTGGCCGATCTGGCAGAATTCGTTGCACACAATGGAGAACTCACCGCTCGTCGTCGGTGTAATTGTGGCGACGTACTCGTAACCGGGGAGTACCTGCATGTTCATATTCACCGGCTGCAGCGAGAAGCCGTGCTGCACGTCCAGCGACGATAGGTGCAGCCGATAGGTTTCCCCTTTCTTCAACTGCAGGATCGGGAACCACTGCCACTGCCGCGCGAGCACATAGATGTCGCTGCCGGTAGGCGGCTCCACAATGGGCAAGCCGTTAAGGGTGTCCGTCTGGTATTGCTCGGCAAAAGCCATCACTTTCTGCTGGTACGCCTCGGGCGATGTCCGAAACGTGGTAGCGGGAACATTCTGACGCCCGATGATGAACCACAATGGCATCATGGCCGTCAGCACCAGACACCAAACCAGGGCGATGAGCAGCCAGCTCCGTTCGTATCGACCCAGCGGCTTCCACCAGATTCTTGGGGGTGCGAGCATGAGAGCCTCCTCGATAATGTCGATTGGCGTCGTAACGTACTATTGGCCGGCGACCGGCAGCCGTATCAGTTCCAGCAGGCCCCACACGTTGTAGAGCACAAAGCTGATTACGAGCGAGATGAGGAACCACAGCAACCACTCGTCGAAAACGGCCTGACCGAGTGGAATACGCTCTGGTTGCTTTTCAGTTTGAGAGTCCATTGGAATAACCTCCGTAGCGGGCGGCTGGGTCGATTGTAGCGGTCTTCACAAGCGTTACGCTATGACGCGCGTCATATCCACCTGGGCTTCATTGTGTCTATGCCTGACGATCGGCGACGAGGAAAGGCGCTGCTCTCAGCCTTGTTCGCTCTGTTGCTGCCTCCTTGAGGCAAATTGGGAATCAACTGGAATACTACGCACCAGAGTGCGTTTGACGCCGTCCAACGTTCATGTTAGTATATATAATCTTTTATATATCAATTACAATATACTGGAGATACAACAGTGATTGATTCCCACTACGACGTCGTCGTTATCGGCGCCGGGCTTGGCGGCCTCAGCGCCGCCGCCTATCTCGCCAGGGAGGGCAAGCGCGTGCTCGTGTTGGAGCACCACTCCGTGCCCGGCGGTTACGCGCACGAGTTCCGGCGCGGCCACTACCGCTTCGAGGTGGCGCTGCACGCGCTGGACGGGGTCGCGCCCGGCGGCTGGTCGTATCCCGTCCTCTCGGATCTGGGCGTCTTTGATCGCGTGAAGTTCCATCGACTCGACCCGTTCTACACTGCACGTTTCCCCGACCACCAGATCGCGGCGCACGCAGACCCGGTCGAGTACGAGGCCGAGTTGATGCGCCACTTCCCCGAGCAGGCAGCGGGCATCCGGGCGCTGACGGACGCGATGTTGCAGGTATTTTTCGACGTGCGCCGGTTTATGGTGGATGGCGAACTTGGCCGCCGGCCGCCGCTGGCGCAAATTCCGGAGCGGTATCCGCATATGGTGGGAGCGATGGCCGAAAACTGGGGCGACTTCATGGGCCGCCATATCGACGATCCGAAATTACAGGCGGTCGTGTCCACGCTGTGGAGTTACTATGGCTTACCGCCTAATCGCCTCAACGCCGCGACGTTCATTCTGCCGTGGGTGAGCTATCACGTGTACGGGGCCTACTACCCGGAGGGCGGCAGCATGGCGCTGAGCCGCGCGCTGGAGCAGGCGATCGTCGAGCACAGCGGCGCAGTGCGCTATCGGCAGACGGTCGTCAACATTGAGCTGCACGAGGGGTCGGCGGTTGCGGTCGAAACGAACCGGGGTCTGCGCGTCGAGGCCGACGTGGTCGTGAGCAACGCCAATCCGCACGATACGCTGCTCAAGTTTGTCGGGCGCGAACATCTCCCGGCGGACTACGTCGCCAGGGCGGAAGGCCCGCCAGCCGCGCTGTCCAGCCTGGTCGTCTACCTGGGGCTGGAGCGCGATATGGTCGCAGAGGGCTGGCCACACCACGAACTGTTCGCCTTGCCGGGCTACGATCCGGAGGAGGATTACAGAGCCGTGATAGAGGGCCGCTTCGAGGAAGCCGCGATCGTCATCTCGCACTACAACCAGGTCGATCCGGGCTGCACGCCGCCGGGAGGCAGCGTCGTGGTGATCACCTCCCTTGCACCGTGGGATTACGCGAACCAGTGGGGCACGGGTGGGAATCTGCAGCGCTATCCCAAGAACCCGCAATATCTGGAACTGAAACAGGCTGCCGGAGAGGCGCTGCTGCAGCGCGCCGAGACGCACATTCCGGGGTTGCGCGATTCGATCAAGTACATGGAAGTCGCCACGCCGCTGACCAACATGCGCTACACCCTGAACCCCGGCGGGAGCATCTACGGTTCGGAGCAGAGCGTCGAGAACATGTATATGGGTCGCCTGCACCCGAATACGCCTGTGCCCAACCTCTTTTTAACCGGCGCCTGGGTCAGCGCGGGCGGGATGAGCGCGGCCATGCTCTCCGGACGCGACACCGCGAGGTTGGCGCTTGCGCATCTGGACGGTGGACAAGCGGAGGCGCTGCTGTCGCCGGAGATCGACATCCCTGATGTGGGTGCTCCGGACGAAGCTGCCTCTGTCGTCGCGCTGCCGAGGCAGCTGCCCGCGGTTACGCTGCGGGCGATCGGCTCGGGGCGCGAGATCACGCTGCATGGGATTGGCGCGCCAGCGGTGCTTATTTGCCACACGAAGGAAACCGCCGGCGCTGCGGCCGCCATCAATCGGGCGGTGCGAGAGCTGTACCCGCGCGCAGCAGAGGTGGTCGTGGCCAATGTCGTCGACCTGCGCGGCGTGCCCAG
>JBHHUI010000070.1:0-8847 GCA_046753805.1 Anaerolineales bacterium | reverse complement strand
AGACTCGGGGC
Source organism: Anaerolineales bacterium (assembly GCA_046753805.1). Taxonomy (GTDB): domain Bacteria; phylum Chloroflexota; class Anaerolineae; order Anaerolineales; family JBHHUI01; genus JBHHUI01. Next base: position 8,836 of record JBHHUI010000070.1, on the reverse strand, counting down.
GAGCAGTATCAGCGCGCGCTGGTGCGAGACGGCCAGCCCGAGCACGAACGCAAGCCAACGGAAATCGCCATCGTGGTCTCCGTCGGCTATTCGGAATGCGAGCAGCATTGCCAGGGCGGCGAGCGCCATGCTGAAGGTGTGCAGTTCGGCAATGGACGCGTTGACCCACAGGGAGCGCGAAACAGCATACAACATCGCCGCCCCGGACGCGATCGGCCAACGACCGGTAAGGCGCAGCGCAATCCCGTAAGTCAATCCAACCGTCGCCAGTCCCCACACCCAGGACCAGAGCGAGGCCGCCATTGCCGGCGGTATTCCGGCGAGCCGCACCAGCGTTACAAAAGCCGATCCCATAACCGAGAAAACAGGGTAGCCGGCTTGATGCAGCGTGCCCCACAGGTTGAGTGCGTTTACGATTTCGCCGACGTCGGGCGTATAGGGGCCGTCAGCGCCATTGATGTCATGCTGCAGGGTCGCCAGGTAGAGGAAGCCCGTCAGCACAACCACGGCCGCTCCGGCCCAGAACGAGGCGGACAGCCGGCGCACGTTCAATTGCATGGCCGCGATTATAGCCTGCGGCCGGCTGGCAGGCGGATGGTATACTGCCGGGCATCCTGATCTGGCACGAGTCCATGGAGGGAACCCTTGGTAAGCGAAGAACTCCTCGAGATATTACGCTGTCCATATTGCGTGCAAGAGCGCGACGGAATGCTCAAACTCGAACACGACACCTGGCTGGTGTGCCAGGAGCCGGCGGATGTTTGTGGTCGGAAATATCCCATCCGCGACGACATCCCGGTCATGTTGATTGATGAGGGTGAAAAGTGGATTGGCACGGCAGTCGCCGACCTTCCGGTGCCGCCGCCTGACGATTAGCGCTGCATGGAGATCGACGCGCTGGTCGCCGCACTGACGGCCGGCGACGATGAACAGGCCGAAGCGGCAGCACAGCAGCTTGCCAGCCACGGCGCGGCGGCGCTGGCAGCCCTGCACCCCTTACTTCGTTCCGACGACCCGGATGTGCGCTGGTGGGCTGTACGCACACTGGGTGAGGTGTCCGCCGCCGGCGTGACACAACTGCTGCTGCGGCAACTGGATGACCCGAATGAGAATGTGCAAGCCGCCGCAATCCACGGCCTGGGGCTTAGCGGCAACGCCGCAGCGGCGGAACCCCTGGCTGCGAAGTTAAGCGTGCGCGGCGGTTACATTGCCCGTCAGGCCGGCGAGGCGCTCGTGAAACTCGGGGACGCAGCCGTGTCGGTACTCCTTGACGCGTTACAGGACGGCGATCAAGGCGTGCGCGTGGAAGCCGCCCGGGCGCTAGCCCACATGACACAGGCCGAGGCCATTCCGGAGCTGTTCAACGCCCTCGATGACGAATCGGCGCTTGTCAGCTATTGGGCCGACATCGGCCTTGACAAACGGGGCGTCGGGCAGGTTTACTTCAAACCCTAATCGCCGCCATCGATAGAGGATTCAAAAGAGCCGCTCGGTGTGAGCGGCTCTTATTGATTGATTTGGCTACGGAGAGACCCGGCGTGCTGGCTACGAACCCGTTTCCCAGTTGAGGTCGTCGCCCGGGTTGATCTGTTCGTTGAAAAGCTCGCTAATGGTGTTGCGGTCGCAGTCCAACGCGCGGAAATCATGTTCGCCGGCCGCCTCGATGAAGAACGTCACGCTGCTGCCCGAGTCGATGATCGATTCGGTAGCGAGGCGGTCCGGTCCCCAGCTATCCTCAGAGCTCAAGCTGAAGTTGACGAAGCACACCGGAGTCGAGCCGTTGTTCACCAGCGTCACTTGCGCGACTCCGCTTTGACCGGCGGCGACATTCCACTCGAAATTCTGATCCTGTCCGACTGTGACATCGAACCGTTCGGCCACATTTCGATCGCTGCAATCATCCGCACGCAGATCATAGGAAGCGCCGGCGTCAACGCCGAAACCGTGACTGCTTCCGGGGCTAATGGTTGCGCTGCCCAGTTGGTCATTGCCCCAGGCGTCATCTGACGCCGGCGACACATACACATAGCACACGTCTTCCGAGCCGGTGTTGGAAACGGTGATACGCGTGCCCTCGGTTACTCCAGCGACCTCACTCCCGCCGCCGTCGCCGCCGTCGCCGATTCCCAGCGCACTGCAAGTGCAGGCCAGCCCAACCAACGCGAGCACGGCGACGGCAATCGGCCACCGCTTTTTCAGGACTGATGATTTAAACATTGATTCTCCTTCCCCTGTGCGTAGCTGGATGATGCGATTTCCAACTCATAAGCCAGTTCAGTGTTTCGGGCAGCACTATATCAGGTTTGAAGATTCGCGCAAATCACCCACAAGGGCTGGTCACCCCGCGAGGACCCAGTACAGCCACAGGCCGATCATGGCCAGTCCCACAGCAAACTCCTGAATGATCCCAGCCCCAATTCCCAACACCGCGCCGCGTGTCGTCTGCCAGGCCGCATGGTAATCGCGCAGGCGCGCATACTCGACCACATACACTCCGGCAACCACGCCCAGCGGCAGCCCCAGCACGGGGAGCAGGAATGCGCCAAACAGACCGAACACACACCCGAGGGCAATCCCCTTCCACGAGGCCCCGGTGTGTTTGGCGCCCGCCTGCCGGAGCCAGAAGCTGGCGGCGTAGCTTGCCAGCATCATCACGCCGGCAATACCCAACACCCAGGGGCCGACAGCGCCAAAGCCGGCCATCAGGCCATAGATCAACGCGGCGATCCAGATCACCGTCATGCCGGGCAACGACGCGAGCGTGAGCAACAGCCCAAGGAGCATGACGAACGCGGTGAGGCCAATCAGGAGAGTTTCAGACATTTCGGGATGTGGATTGCGGATTGCGGATTATGGACATATTGAATGACGACTTCCTCGTTGCAACTGAGCGTGCAATACAGCTCCTCGTATTCGGGTTTGGATTGCGAAATGACGACATTCGATCCGCAATCAACTCGGTTCGATTACTTCCTGCCCGCCCAGGTACGGCCGCAGCACGTCCGGGACGACGACGCTGCCGTCGGCCTGCTGGTAATTCTCCAGCACTGCGATCATGATCCGCCCCGGCGGCAGGCCGGAGCCGTTCAGCGTATGCACGAACTCCGGCCGGCCCTTCGGCTCGCGGCGGAAGCGAATGTTGGCGCGCCGCGCCTGAAAGTCGGTGATGTTGCTGCAAGAACTGACTTCCATCCACTCGTTGGTTCCCGGGGACCAGGCTTCCAGATCAAACTTCATCGCGGCGGCGAACCCGAGATCGCCGGTGCACATCTGCACAATCCGGTACGGTATCCCGAGACGTTGCAAGAGGCTCTCGGCGTGCCCGACGAGCGTATCCAGTTCCGCATAGCTGGTCTCAGGCGTCGTGAACTTGTACATCTCGACTTTTTCGAACTGATGCACGCGCTTGATCCCGCGCACATCGCGCCCGGCGCTCATCTTCTCGCGGCGGAAACACGGCGTGTGCGCCAGCAGGTTGATCGGAAGCTGCTCCACGCGGAGGATTTCGTCGCGGTACAGGTTCGTCAGCGGCACCTCCGCCGTGCCAATGAACCAGTAGTCGTCTTCGGCGTCGTAGAACATATTGTCGCGGAACTTCGGCAAGTGCGCCGCTCCGACCATGGCCTCCTCGCGCACCATGAACGGCGGATAGATTTCTGTGTAACCGTGCTCCAGCGTGCCCACGTCGATGAACCAGTTGATCAGCGCGCGCTGCAGCGCAGCCCCCACACCGGTCAACACATAGAAGCGCGCGCCGCTCATTTTCACGCCGCGCTCGAAGTCGATCAAGCCAAGTTGAGGGCCCAGGTCCCAGTGCGCGGCCGGTTCAAAGTCGAAGGCGCGCGGCTCGCCCCACGCGCGCACGACCACGTTGTGACCCTCATCCGGCCCAACCGGCACGCTTTCATGGGGCATGTTCGGCACCCAGAGCAGATCGTGATTCAACTTGCCTTCCACTGTGCGCAGTTGCTCGTCGAGGGCCGCGATCTCGTCGCCCACGGTTCCCAGGCGTGCTTTGAGTGTTTCCGCCTCCTCAACCTGCCCTTCTTTCATAAGGCGGCCAACCTGCCTGGACCCAGCATTGCGCTCCTGGCGCAACGTTTCAACCTGCGAGAGCAGGGCGCGGCGTTCTTCGTCGGCGGCGAGGATTTCATCCAGCGGCGCTTCGATATTGAGCTTCTTGAGTGCGGCGCGGACTATGTCTGGTTGCGTGCGAATGAGATTGATATCGATCACGGCATGATCTCACTTTCTGCGCGGTGCGCGGTCGGCCAGTACGGCGGCGGCAATGACCATTGCAAATTCACAGCCTCCACACTTGCGGTCGAAAAACAAATAGCCCCTCATCCCGGCAGGACGAGGGGCCACTCGTGGTGCCACCTACCTTCATCGGATACAAGTATCCGACCTCATTCGGCGGTAACGGGCCAGACCGGCCATCCTTTACGGGCGGCCTTGCAGCGCGCCCTTTTCGGCGGCGACATTCAAGAGTCGATTCGCCAGGTTGCCCACTGCCTTGCACCGCCCGGCAGTTCTCTGGAGAGCATTGCTCCGGCTACTTTTCTCTATCGTCGTTGGGTTTGAAGTTGTGACGGGATTATACGGGTGCAAAGCAGGCGGAGTCAAGCTTAAATGCAACGTACTGCAGAAGTGCTCATGCTTCTTTCTCGCGCAAGTGCGGGAAAAGCATCACTTCCCGGATATTGGGTTTGTCGGTCAGGAGCATGACCAGCCGGTCGATACCCATACCAAAGCCTCCATTAGGAGGCATGCCGTAGCTCATGGCGCGCAAGTAATCTTCGTCCATCGGATGAGCTTCTTCGTCGTCCACGCCGTAATCGCGACCCATCTCACGGAAGCGCTGTTCCTGATCGATCGGATCGTTGAGCTCCGTAAAGGCATTGCACATCTCGATCCCGGCCAGGAACCCTTCGAAGCGTTCGACGGTGGTCGGGTCTTCCGGCTTGGCTTTGGCGAGCGGCGAGATGTCGCGCGGGTAATCGTAGAGGAACGTCGGCTGGATGAGGTGCGGCTCCACAAAGTGACTCAGCAGACTATCGATGAGTTTGCCGCGCGTGGACTCGGGATCGGGCTGCAGCCCCTTCTCGCGCATGGCTGCGGCAAGCGTCGCGGCAGTGGGATAGTTCGCGTAGTCGATGTCTCCCATTTCCAGCACCGCCTCGCGGAGCGGGATGCGCGTCCACGGCGGGGCCAGTTCAATCTCCTGCCCTTGGAATGTGATCGCCGTGCGCCCGAGCACGCGTTCTGCCACAAATGCGATCATCTCTTCGGTCAGCGCCATCACGTCGCGGTAATCGCGGTAAGCCCAGTAGAACTCGAGTTGTGTGAACTCCGGGCTATGCGTGCGGTCCACGCCCTCGTTGCGAAAGTCGCGCCCGATCTCGTAGACGGCGTCGTAGCCGCCCACGAGCAGCCGCTTGAGATAGAGTTCGAACGAAATGCGCAGATACAGATCGCGATGCACCTGGTTGTGGTGGGTGATGAACGGGCGGGCGGCTGCGCCCCCGTAGATCGGGTGCAGGATCGGCGTTTCCACTTCGAGAAAACCGCGCGCGTCGAGGAATTCCTGCAGCGCCCGGATGATACGCGTGCGCGTGCGGAAGACCGCGCGCACCTCGGGATTCACGGCCAGGTCGGCGTGTCGCTCGCGGTAGCGGGCCTCCGGGTTGTCAAACGCGGAGTACACGACGCGCTTGCCGGCCTCTTCAACTTCTTTTTGGGCTGGCAGCGGCCGGATGGCTTTGGCGAGCATGACAATCTCATCCGCGCGCAGCGTGATCTCGCCGGTGCGTGTGCGGACGAGCGTGCCCGCAGCCTGCACAAAATCACCGAGGTCGAAATCCTTCTCAAACTGTTTAAGTCGCTCACGGCCGAGGTCGTCGGCGCGGAGCATGAGCTGGATGCGCCCAGTTCCGTCTTCGATGTGGGCGAATGCGGTCTTGCCCATCGGTCGCATAGAGCGTAGCCGCCCGCACAGCGTGGCGTGTGTGGCGGAGCCGTCCGCGCCGGCAGCTTCCACGAGCGCGCGCGCGGCTGCGGCCGTATGGGTCCTTACCGCGCGCAATGGGTACGGCTCCTCGCCCCGCGCACGCAGGCGTTCTATTTTCGCCAACCTATTTCGTTCAATCTCGTTGTATTCGGGCATTCACTTCCTCGTAAGCGTCGATTGTACGTCGGGGGCGTGAATAAAAAAAGCCCCGCACCGTGGGATGCGGGGCCGAGGTCATCCGGACGTGCTCAGCCAATCTGGACCACGCGGAAAGAAAGCTCGCCCGCCGGGGCCGTAACCTTAACTTCGTCGCCGACGCGCCGCCCGAGCAGCGCTTGTCCCAGTGGGGATTCGTTCGAGATGCGACCGTCGATGGGGCTGGCCTCCGCCGCGCCGACGATGATGTAGGTTTCTGGATCAGAGCTTTCGGCTTCCTGGACGCTTACGCTCGATCCCAGGTCAACAACATCGTCCGAGCCGTTTTCCTGAATGATCTGGGCGTTGGAGAGCATTGTTTCGAGCGTAAGAATGCGGCCTTCAACGAAAGCCTGCTCGTTCTTGGCAGCCTCGTATTCGGCGTTCTCGATCAGCTCACCGTCTTCCATGGCCTGATGCAATCGTTCGGCCACTTCCGAGCGGCGCACGCTCCGCAGATAGTCCAGTTCTTTCTCCAGCTTTTTCAACCCCTCAGCGGTCAGATAGGTAACGTTACTATGATTCTCATCCATGGTGGGTACTCTTCTTGTCGGGTTATGTAAGAAAATGCAATCGCCCAAATGAAGCGATTGCAGACTCTGATTCTAACCTGAACCAAACAGCCGGTATTGGAAACAAAAGAACTGAGCGCGAAATGTCTCAGTTCCACCGGCTGTATTTTAATTGGCGGCATTCTAGCACAGGCCGCCGAATTTGTAAAGTTTTAGAACGAATGTTCAGGCGCGCCGCCAGTAGCGTTCGGCAAGGACATCGAATGAACCACGCCGCCAGGCATAGTCGTGGACAGCCTGGCTCATCGCAGCCGGGTCGGGCCAGAACGTAGATAACTGGGAAGCATAGCGGGAAATGGCGTCTACTTTTGCAGTGAGATTGGCAGCACTGAGTTCGACCGGCGCCGGCTCCCAGGATTCGGACGGTTGCAGCACTTCGTACAACCGCCCTTCACGCTCGGCATACGGATAATCCTCATAGTAGAGCAGGTCGATGCCGGTTCGCCCCGCCCAGGCTTCGGCAGCGCGGCGCGTCAACTGGTGATCGACATGCCGCCCTACCCCGAGCGGCGCCACCATCCGCGTGTGCCCAGTCAACCCCGGTAAAGATGCAAGCGCCGCCGCAACCTCATCTATGTGTCCCATATCGCCAGCGCGCAGCTCGGAGAAGATCGCTGCGTCGCTTTCGTACAACCAGTCACCGGTGGAGGCGTCGCGCCGGTACACGCAGTCAGCGAGGTTCAGGTATTCCGGGTCCGCGCGCAGGGCGGCCAGCGCGGCCGCATCTTCCGCTTTACGTATCGTCACAATATCTGCATTCGGCGCGTGTGCGGACTGTTCCCAGCGGGCATGCAGAGCACGCGCATAGGCCGACAGTGGTCCCGTTGGCGCCGCGCCGGCGCAGACAGTGAGCACAGCCACTCGCCTCCCATGGCCCGTCTGGCGGTGGATGGCGCCACCACACGAGAGCACGGCGTCGTCGAGGTGGGGCGAGAGGTACAACAGATCGATTTCAGGTTTCATCTCACACCCGTGCGCTCGAAGATTTCATTGACCGACTGTACACCGGAATGTTACAATCCGCGCCATGGTGGGCCGCTAGCTCAATTGGCAGAGCAGGGGCCTTTTAAGCCCTTGGTTACAGGTTCGAGTCCTGTGCGGCTCACTTAACCCCACCTCACTGCAACAGGATTTCGATATGACCCGGCGGCGATTCTTTGCCCGCGACCGGAACATTGGCCTGGTGTACACGTTTCATTATATGGGACACTGAAGCCGGGCATGGGTCAAATGCGTATAATTCAGCGGACATCAGCCGCTTATGTACCCCAAACTGCGCCCCCTCGACGTAAAGCCTTTTAACCAGAACGGCCAGCCGTATCTGCTGCTGCGCGACCCGCTGGAACTTTCCGATCGCGTTGTGGCCGTGCCCCGGTTCCTCGGGCCGGCGCTTGCCCATTGCGATGGCGCGCACAATATCGAAGCCATTGGCGCTGCCGTCGCGCACGAATACGGATTCCGCATCGGCGCGAACGTGCTGCAAGAAATGGTGGCGGCCCTCGACGAAGCGTTGCTGCTCGACAATGATAGAGCCTCGCGGGCCGAGGCGGCGGCGCTGCAGTCATACCGTGACGCCCCCTTCCGCCCGCCCGCGCTGGCCGGGCGCGCGTACCCTGCCGCCCCCGACGAATTGCGCCGGCTGCTGCAGGGCTACATTGACGCCGCCAACGTCGAACCCGATCCAACGCCCGGATTCGTACTTGTCAGCCCACACATCGACTACGAACGTGGTGGGCTGGTGTATGCAAAGGTCTGGCAGCGCGCGCGGCGCGCTGTGGAAGCAGCCGAACTGGCCGTGATCTTTGGCACAGACCATGCCGGCAGCCACGGGCAGGTTACCTTGACCCGACAGCACTACGCCACCCCATTCGGCACACTCCCAACCGCCACGGATGTCGTCAATACGCTCGCGGAAACGATCGGCCCCGCGCACGCCTTTGCCGAGGAATTGCACCACCGCGCCGAACACAGCATAGAACTGGCCAGCGTGTGGCTGCACTACCTTCGCAAGCAGAACCCTTGTGAGATCGTACCGGTACTATGCGGCTCCTTCGGACAC
>JBHHUI010000069.1:0-8925 GCA_046753805.1 Anaerolineales bacterium | reverse complement strand
CCGCTGCAACCTTCCTGGGAAGCGCTCGGAGCGGCGCGCGAAACCGCAGCCGCATTTGACACCGGCGTGGCTGCGTTGGTGTTCGGCCAGGATATCGGCCCTGCAGCGCAAGCCGCTATCCATCATGGCGCCGACGTCGTGTACGCTTGCGACGATCCGTCCCTGGCCGATTTCCGCGTTGAGCCGTGCGCGGCGTTGCTCGTCCAATTGGCGCGCGAGCATGGGCCAAAGGTCGTATTCGCGCCGGCGACGACGCGCGGGCGTGACGTGATTGGGATGGCCGCGGTCGATCTTGAAACCTCTGCTGTCGCCGACGGCATCGCCCTCGAGGTGGACGACGGCGTCTTAAACGTCACACGCCCCGTATATGCCGGCAAGTTGTTGAGTACGGTGTCAGCCCCCGGCCAGGCGACGCAGCTCGTGACCCTGCGCTCGCGGGCGTTTCCCAAACCGGAGCCGGACGAGACCCGTACGGGCGAAGTTGTCTCTGTTGCGCCCGCTCTGACGGAAGATGAGATCGCCGTCAAGGTCGAGGGGTACGAGACCGCCGAGGGCGAAGTTAGCCTTACCGACGCAAGCATTATCGTGTCGGGCGGGCGCGGAGTCGGCGGCCCGGATGGATTTGCGCCCGTGCTGGAACTTGCGCAGACGCTGGGGGGCGCGATGGGGGCCAGTCGCGCCGCCGTCGACGCGGGCTGGATACCCTATGCGCACCAGGTCGGCCAGACCGGCAAGACCGTCAGCCCCGACCTGTATATCGCCTGCGGCATCTCGGGCGCTATCCAGCACCAGGCAGGCATGCGCACGGCGAAGGTGATTGTCGCCATCAATACCGATCCGGACGCGCCCATATTCAAACTCGCCAAGTACGGCGTCGTCGGCGATCTGTTTGACATTGTCCCGGCGTTGTCGGCGGAGTTTGCACAGCGTCTCGGAAAATAATATTGGGCAGCCATTTGTGCCTGGTTCGAAACCAGACGCCGGCCGGCGTCTGGTTTTTTTACGTCACTTCCGTTTTATCGTAGCTGTCTGAGGACGCCTCGGGCGGATTAGCGGAGTTGAATATTACGGCGCGATGCGAAACGATGCGAGGATAAGCCGGTCGGGCCTCACGCCCGCACTGTCGCCGCGCACTGGCAGGCGCTGCAACGTTGCGAGATCGTACCAGCCGACCTGCACATGATAGCGGCCCGGCGGCATGGCCGGATCGAGTTGCAAAGCGAAATTATCCGTGACCACTTCGTCGGCTTCCCATGCGCTCGTGGGATGGGCGCCGCCCAACGGCTGGCTATCGACCTGCGCCCATACCGTCTGGCCATCGTCGACGACGTGCGAAAAGATCGTGTAATCTGTATCGGTGGCGGCGATGCGCTGCCATTCGAGTGTGAGGAGCAGCGTGCCGCCGGGGGCGGCGTCGCCGGATAGCCCAAAGGCCCGGAGCGCCACGACGTCGCCAAACGTCGCCTCCATAGGAGCGAGCACCCCGGCCTCGCCCTGTACAAACAGGTCCAGGCTGCTGCCCACAAAGTCGCCATGGAACGCCTTCGAAGCGTGGTCGGCGAGCCAGCGTTCCAGCCTGTGTCCGGGATCGTACCCGGCCGGGTTGCCAAACATGACCAGCCATATGCGCGGATGTTCGGCTGTGATCGCTTCAAGGACGTCGTTGGTACGCGGGTCGTCCCAGCCGTAGTCGAGTGGAAAGAAACGCGCCGGGATGTCGGGCGGCGCGTAATAATCGTACAACGCGCCCTGCGCGCTATCTTCCAACAGCAGCACATCGCCGGGTTGGGCGTTGGCTTGCACGTAGGCCATCATGTCTCCATAGCGCCCTTTCGCGTAGCGTGCATCCGTGTTGTAGTTCCACATCGCAACGCCATTCGCCGCCAGGGCAAGCAACAGGCCGGGTATCCAGAACACAGGCTGAAGCGAGCGCAGGCCGTAGGCGAGCAGCAGTATGTAGGCCGGCAACGCCACGATCAGGAAGCGCGGCTCGTAGAAAGGCATCACCGGCGCCACCGCCACAGTGATTAGAAACGGGACGACTAGATACAGCAATACAAACCGGCGCCGGCCGCTGGCGCGCCCGCAGCGCCATGCACCGACTGCGACGACCATGACGAGGGCATAGGCTACCCATGTATAGGCCGGCGGGAGCGTCTGGCCGATTGCGAACGCTTTGAGCGTGTTGCCCCACACGGCGGCGATGCTGGCTGGCCGCAATGCGTCCCAGCGGCGCGCCGCTTGCCCACGCAGGAAGCCGGTCTGCACTACAATCCATGGGATGTAAGCGAGCGCAAGCATCGCATGCACTGCAGCCAGACGGCGCAGAGAAGGGAGGCCGCGGCGGTTTACCCATGCCATGAAGGCAACCTGCGCGAACAAGACGAAAAACGCGAAATAATGCGTGTAAACGGCCGCCAGGGTGGCGATGCAGTAGATAGCCAACCATTTGCGATTGGAGGGCGCAAGAAATCCACCGTCGTTCAGGCGCAGCATAGCGTACACCGATAGCGCGCTGAACGCTGCAACAGCGCTGTACATGCGCGTTTCCTGGCTGTAATAGACGGCAAACGCAGAGGTGGAAGCAAGCCCGGCTGCGAGGAAGGCGCTCCGGGCGTCGAAGATGCGGCGTGCGAGCACAAATACCGCAGCCACGAGTATCGTACCGGCGAGCACCGACAGGAACCGCACGGCGACGATCCCGTCGCCGGCAGCCCGAATCATCAGATGGAGTATCGCATGGTACAGCGGCGGATGCGTATCTGAACCGCCCGACAAAATGTGGGACAGGGGTCGCGCGCCGAGCGCAATGCTATACGCTTCGTCGCCCCATATGTTTTGTCCGTCGAGGTTGACCGTTCGGATGAGGAACGCGAGCAGTATCAACGCGCACGCCGCCCAAAGTTGCCGGGCCGGGTCTGCGCGCTGCTTCAATGGCGATAGGGTGGAACTCAATTGCGAATTGCTATGATATGATTGATAGCGGCTCAGGCAACTGAGGCTTTCGCGCTGGGGCCGCCCGACACATCAATAAACGAACGGTGGCCGCTTCTAAACGTAGTGGTAGAGGATACCACACAAGGAGATCTAGATAGATGGACGTAAGGCTGTACGTCGGCAATTTGCCGTATTCGGCAACGGAGGACGAGTTGCGTGAGCTATTTGCTCAGGCTGGCACCGTGAATTCTGTTGCCTTGATCATGGACCGTGACACGGGTCGGTCGCGTGGATTTGCATTTGTCGAGATGGGGACTCAGGCGGAAGCCGAAGAAGCTATCAAGAAGTTCGATAATTTCAATCTGGGCGGACGCGACATGCGTGTCAATATCGCCCGGCCGCGCGAAGACCGTGGCGGTCGTGGGGGCGGACGCCGAGGCGGTGGAGGTGGCGGTCGGCGCTATTAGTCGCAGAACATGCTCTGACGCGTCGTCTTGCCGGGGGCCCAGTGCGTCGAATGGCCGGGCAATCGACAAGACAATTTTGAATATCGTATTGCAAGGCGATTCTGTACCGGAGGCGTTCCTGGAACGGCTCCGGTATTGTATTAGCGCGCTGGCGCGAATTCCACGTGGACGATTTCGATCGCCGGCAGGTAGTTGTTTACCGGTCCGCTGCCGCGCAGCCACTCGGCCGTGGGAATCGAGAATTGCTCCAGCGTTGTTGGGCGAAACCGCTCGTCATCGTATAGCCCCACCCGGCGCCCAAAGTTAAGGACGCTCGGCTCTCCGTCGTCCCCCGGCCCAAATAACAACAGGTATTCAAGGTCGCGTTCAATCAGGTAGTCCGTGTATTGGCCGCCGTCGTCGCGATACTGTGCGATATCGTTGTTGATAAACCCGAATAGATCGACCGTTTCGTGATTGCCGTAGTAGCGCAATGGGCCAAGGTCCACTGCGCCGACTGCAGCGCCGTCCGGGACATGCTGCTCGATATACTCCGCTGCGGGTATGCGGACGCGCTGGTTGTAATCGATGTTGTCTGCGTAGATGGTTTGCCAGTACCCGAGGCTGAGGGCGATCAACCCTGCAAGACCGGCGACGGCAAATACACGTCGAAGCTGGCCAAGTAGCAGCGCGCCGGCGAGCGCCGCGAGCCATATTAATAGCTGATTCAGCGGTCCGTATCGGCCGCCGGCGCCGGGTATGGGCAATAAAACAGCGTACATGAAGTTGTGCGCCAGGTTCCACAAAAGCACTGCGATGATCAGTCGCCACGAGGTCGTCTGCAACGTTAATGTGCGGCGGACACGCCATAGACGGCGGCCTGCCACGAGGATAAGTCCTCCCAGCAATGCGAGGCTAAGCCCTACGCCAAAATAAGGCGCAACGAACTGCTCTGGATCGACCGGCCCGCCAAAGGTGAATGCCGGTCCTGGAAATGCAGCCGCCCCGGTCATATAGACGACGCTGTACCCGATCCAACTTGCAATATGCAGCATCGGAGAAGCGGACACCAGCCACGTGTATTCTGGATGCTCGTCCGTGAACGTCGCCGATCCGGCGGCCATGGCGGCCTGTTTGCCCTGGAAACTCGAAGGCAGCGGCGAACCCTGGCGAATCTGCAGGAACGCCAGCCAGGGCACGAAAAAGACCAGTATCGGCAGGCCGAGCTTAATCGCCCAGGGTCCGAACTTGCGCCGGCGGTACAGTTCGAGCCCGCCCAGTACGGCTGCCAGCGCCAGGCCCTCGGTGCGCGTGAGCGCCATCAATCCAAGCGCAATACCCGCCAGCGCAAAACGCCGGCGTTCGTAAAACAACAGCGCGGTCAATCCAAGTGTGAGGAACAACAGCGTTTCCATGCCGCTCAACGCCATCCACACGGTGTTTCCCGACGCCACGGCGACAGTAGCCGCGCCCAGGGCTATCCCCAGACGCGCGCGTGGCGGCATGTGCGCAACCACGCGCAGCGTCAGATGAAAGACAATCTGGCCCTCCAGCATCAGCAACCCGGCGCCGAGCACCCTGGCGGCTGTAACCGGATCGACGCCGACGAAGTTAAGCCCAGCCAGCAAGAGCACCCAGAGGATGCTGGTGGTCCCGATTCCTTCCTGCATCCCCAGATTGAAGGCTAATTGTCCATGCTCACTCAGATTGCGGGCATAGACAAAGTGAATATAGGCGTCGCCCATGGGAACTTCGGCGGGCGACTTCCACAGGAAGGCGGCCACCGGCGCGAGCGCAATGATTACCAGCATGACGCTCGCGGCACGGTGCAGCATCGTAGGCGACGCGCTGCGCAGGCGGGAAGGAATAATCTGAGCGAACCTCACGGAGGTTTATCTAAGCACAAACGCGCGCCGTTGGGCAAGTCGCTTGGCGGCAACGGGAGGTTTCATCTTTGGATCAGATTTCAGCTGTGTGACATCGGGGGCCCGAATTTGGAGCATTATCTAACAACGAAGGCCGGGACTTGCCCGGCCTGGAGTTGACGATCTGAGGGCGGGCAATCCCGCCCATGTATCTTAGGGACGCGGTCAGGCCCCGCTTGGAACAGGCGCCGGAGCCGCGCCCGTGGATTCGGGGGGCGAATCATCCTCCGCTGCAACCGGCGGCGGCGGCTCCGCTGGTTCAGGTTGTTGCACTTCCGGCTCCGGCAGCGGCTCATCATTCCAAACGGCCTCGAATTGCTCCATGTTGAGCGTTTCCACGTCCAGCAGATACTGCGAAATCCGCTCCAACTCGGCGCGGTGTTCTTCCAAAGTCTGACGCGCCAATTCATAAGCTTCGTTTACGAGGCCGCGCACCTCTTCGTCGATCTCTTCGGCGACAGACTCAGAGTAGTCTCGCTGTTCGCCAAATTCCTTTCCGAGGAACACAAGCTCTTCTTTGTGTCCGAACGCCATCGGCCCGAGTTTCTCACTCATGCCCCAGCGCATTACCATCTTCCGCGCCGTGTCGGTGACCTGCTGCAAATCATTCGACGCCCCGGTGGTGATCTCCGTCTCCTCCAACATGATTTGTTCGGCCGCGCGGCCGCCCAGCGCTGACGCCAGTCCGGCTTTTAGAGCCGCGCGCGACATGAGCATCATCTGGTCTTCGTTTGGCAAATACCACGTGACGCCTCCGGCAACGCCGCGCGGAATGATCGTGACCTTACGTACCGCATTGCCGGCGGGTAATGCCCGCGCCACGACCGCGTGTCCGGCTTCGTGGAAGGCCACGACGCGCTTCTCGCGCTCACTCATAATGCGGCTCTTTCGTTCCGGTCCGAGTACAACGCGCTCGATGGCCTGTTCCAACTCCGCCATGCCAATCGATTTCTTGTTCTTGCGCGCCGCCAGGATGGCGCCCTCGTTCACCATGTTTTCGATGTCGGCGCCGACAAAACCCGGCGTGGACTTGGCGAGCACGTCGAGCTTCACTTCCGGCTCCAGCGGCTTACCGCGCACGTGCACCTTCATGATCGCTTCGCGGCCGCGCACGTCCGGTCGGTCTAAAACCACGCGCCGGTCAAAGCGCCCGGGACGCAGCAGAGCCGGGTCCAGGATGTCGGGCCGGTTTGTCGCCGCGACGATGATGACGTTGGTATCGGTGTCGAAGCCATCCATTTCGACCAAGATCTGGTTCAGCGTCTGCTCGCGTTCGTCGTGGCTGCCCCCCAGGCCGGCGCCGCGATGGCGGCCGACGGCGTCGATCTCGTCTACGAAAACGATGCACGGGCTGTGGCGCTTGGCCTGGTCGAAAAGATCGCGCACCCGGCTCGCGCCCACGCCCACAAACATTTCGACAAACTCGGAGCCGGAGATGCTGAAGAACGGCACTCCCGCCTCGCCGGAAACGGCCTTGGCCAGCAGCGTTTTGCCGGTACCCGGCGGGCCGACGAGCAGCACACCCTTGGGAATGCGCGCTCCGAGCGCAATGAACTTATCCGGCTCTTTCAGGAATTCGACCACTTCGGCGAGTTCCTCTTTGGCTTCCTCTGCACCGGCCACATCTTCAAAGGTGACTGTGGGTTGATCGCCGGTAAACATGCGCGCGCGGCTCTTTCCAAATGAGAGCGCCTGGTTGTTGCTGCCCTGTGCCTGTCTGAGCATGAAGTAGATGATGCCGACGACAAAGATCGCCGGCAAGGTGTAGCTCAGGAGCGCGATGATGTTGCCCCAGTCGCTGGGGCGCTCGACCTCGATGTCAACCACCGCCCGCGCTTCAGCACTCACGCCGAGCGCCGCCAGCTGCTCCGGCACGGTTGACTCCGGTTCCTTGCGGCTCACGGCCACTTCCAGCGGCGCGCCCGGATTAAAGTAGACCGTCAAGTCTTCGCCGGACACGCTAATACGGTCTACCTGACCGCGCTCAACCGACTGGGCCAGCTCGCTAATGGTCAGCGTTTCGCGCGTCGAGGCATTTGACCGCACCGAATACAGAATCGCCGCCAGCGCGAAAAGAATCAATACATATACGAAAATGCTACGGATTCGCGGAGAACTCACGAATATCCCTCCAAGGAGACCCAACAAGCGCCGGAACTTTGAGATTCCAATTTTCCAATCTCGTGTAGCCCCGGCTGCCTAATGTTATCGCCAATCTCGATTCATGGCACTGTACCTATACAGCGCAAATGGTGGCGCATGCAGTAACTAGCGCCACCGTGTGAGCATTATACCAACCAGACCGTTAACACTCCATGAGAGGATAGTAAGCGCATTTTCAACGCCGCTGAACGGTACGATGGGCGGCGGGCTGCCGCCTTTGAAGCGGAAGTAGACAAACAGCCATAAAGGGATCAGTCCCAGTACTGCTAGCAGTGCAACTCCCCCGAGCAGATAGGCCAGCCAGTCGACGCCCTCATCGTATTCGGCGGGTTCGTAGCTGGCAGGTTTCTGCGCCGGGCCTGAGTTTCCTGACCTCGCTGTTTTCGCCGCCGGGGTGTGGATTGCGGTTGGATCCGCCCGGACGGCGGGGCGCGCGCCGGTGGGCTGCGCACCTTGAGCGCGGTACGAGCTTAAAATGTGCCCGAGTTGATCGGCGGTGCGATAGCGGGCAGCCGGCTCTTTTGCCAGGACCTTACGGGTAATCCGGTCAATGGTCTCCGGGACAGCCGGATTCAGGCTGACAAGCGGCGGCGGCTCGTCTCGCAGGTGCATCATCGCCACGTCCTGAGGCGTGGCGGCGCGGAAGGGCAATTGCCCCGTCAGCATTTCAAACAGGATCACGCCAATGCTATATACATCGGACGATGGCGTGGGGCCTTCGCCGGCGGCCTGCTCGGGTGAGAAATACTGCGGACTGCCCCAGACGACGGCGTTGTGCTCTTCTGGCTGGATCGTGGATAAGGCGCGCGCGATGCCGAAGTCGGTGACTTTCACGCGGCCGTCGCTCATGACCAGGACATTTTGTGGTTTCAAATCGCAATGTACCAGGCCGGCGCGGTGCGCGTAGCCTACACCGCCGCAAATCTGCACGGCATAGTCCAGACTGCGGTTGACTGCCAACGCACCGCTTTCTCGGATAAGCGACTTCAAGTCCTGACCGTCCACGTATTCCATCACCATGTAGTAGCGATTCTTGTCGACGCCGAAGTCATGGACGGTGACAATGTTCGGGTGTGCCAGGTTCGCCACAGCGCGGGCTTCATGCTGAAACCGGGTCAGGAACTCGTCGTCTGTGAGCGATTCCCGGAGGACTTTTATCGCCACAATACGCCCCAGCGACAGGTCCTGGGCTTTGAAAACGACGGCCATGCCGCCTGCGCCGATCTGCTCGATCAGGCGATACCGCCGGTTGAGGAGTGGGTCGTTATTCATAGTCAGAGATGGGGATGATTCGTTGACGTGTGTGGCGGGCAATCTGCAGGGCGCTTGTTGCGGTTCGAAAACTTCGACGCTCGTCAACGCGCCGCCTGCCCACTGGCATGGTGCATAAAACGTTTTGGCCGAAAGGTGGCTGGCACTTGAGCATTAAATAATCTGTCCGGTTTTTCGCTGAC
>JBHHUI010000068.1:0-8975 GCA_046753805.1 Anaerolineales bacterium | reverse complement strand
GTTGTCAAATTGGGGCACCACCGTGGGCAATTGACCAAGATAGACTTCTCCGAACGTGCCATCCAGACTGATCCAGTCGCCTTCATTTATTTCGCGGTCGCCCACAAACATGCGGCGTGCGTTCAGATCGATTTCGATGGCGCTGGCCCCCACCACCGCTGGTTTTCCAAACTGCCGCGCGACGAGCGCGGCATGGCTCGTGCGACCCCCACGACTTGTCAGGATTCCCTCGGCGGCAAGCATGCCGTGGACATCGTCAGGCTTGGTTTCTGGCCGCACCATGATTACGCGGCGTCCATCTTTTTTCGCCCACCGTTCAGCCGTGTCAGCATCAAACGCGACCGCACCGACAGCCGCGCCGGGGGACACATTGAGGCCGGTGGCGATGCACTCCGAAGCCCCGCGCGCCGCGCTGTCCAGTTGCGGATGCAGAAAGAAATCGATCTGAGCGGGTGAAACACGCTGCACGGCTTCAGGTTTTGTAATCAGGCCCTCCTCCACCATATCCACTGCAATTCGCACCGCGGCCTGCGCTGTGCGTTTTCCATCGCGCGTCTGTAGCAGCCAGAGCTTGCCGCGCTCGATCGTAAACTCAATATCCTGCATTTCGCGATAGTGCGATTCCAGTCGCCGCGCGATCTGCCCAAATTCGGCGTAGACCCCCGGCATCTCTTGCTCCAACGCTGAGATGGGTTTCGTCGCCCGGATGCCGGCGACGACGTCCTCGCCCTGCGCGTTGGGGAGATAGTCGCCCTCCAGATCGGGTTCGCCGGTCGACGCGTTGCGGGACATGGCGACGCCCGTAGCGCAGTCATCGCCCAGGTTGCCGAATACCATGGTCTGGATGTTGACGGCGGTACCAAGGTCGTGGGAAATCCCGGCGGCGTTGCGGTAGTCCACGGCGCGCTTGCCGTTCCAGGAACGGAAGACGGCTTCAGTGGCGTACTTGAGCTGTTTAAACGGATCTGTCGGGAATCGGTGCTGGGTATGGCGAAAAATGATCTCGCGGAATTGGGCTGTGATCGCTTGCCAGGTGTCGGCTGTAAATTCAGTGTCGGTCTGCACGCCAAGTCGGCGTCGATGCTCGGCAATGACGTCCTCAAACACTTCGTCTGGTACGCGCAGCACAACACTGCCATACATTTGAACGAGTCGTCGGTAGGAGTCGTGCACGTAGCGCGCATCGCCGGTGAGGTCCACCAAACCGCGCGCCACCTCATCATTCAACCCAATGTTGAGGACCGTGTCCATCATGCCGGGCATCGAGAATTTCGCGCCGGAGCGACAGGACACGAGCAAAGGATTGGCAGGATCGCCAAAGTGCTTGCCGGTCTCGGCCTCGAGTTGCGCCACTGCCGCCAACGCTTGCTCCCACATTCCCTTCGGGAAGGTTTCGCCGGCTGCGAGATAAGCGTTGCATGCTTTCGTGGTCAACGTGAATCCGGGCGGCACAGGCACCCCCATACGGGTCATGCGCGCCAGGTTCGCACCCTTCCCACCGAGCAATCCGCGCACGGCGTCCCAGTCGCGTTCAGCCTCGGCAGCCTCCAACTCCCCGAACATGTAAACGTAGCGAGGTTGCTCCTCGGGAGCATTTGGGCTGCCGGCGTTGGATTTGGCTAGCGCCGGGTTTCGAGAATCGACAGTCATGGAAGTCCCTTCATTACAAACAAACGCTCCCATTCAAATTACGCGAACGAGCTATAACGCGACAGTATCAGGCATCATCGTTTGGGGTTGCCGAACGTCACAGATGTCGCCATTCTGACGGGTTTGCACGCCTGGATGGAGCGACGCCCAGCGCACGGATAGACGGCGATCAGACTGCGCCCGGACTTGCCCGTTGCGCATCGGCAGCCTCGAGACGAGGAGCTAATCCGAAACCCACGGTGCGCAGCAGCAGCGCATTCTAGAGCGCCTCCTCGAACGGATCGTAGTTGGGGTTGGTATACGCCCATTTGCAGGGCACGCCATCCGCGTTGCAAACGTCTCCGGCGGAGCACTTGCGGGCAGCCACGATGAACGCGCCCAGATCCGGCATAACTTCGTGAGGGAAAACACGCTTTTCCATCAGACGCGCAGTCGCGTTGATGTGGTCACACCAGATACTTCTCACCTGCACCCATTCAGTATGCGCCATGTTGAACCTCGCTATGCGCCGGTGGAGCTGTTGGTGCGTGCAATCGCAAGTACGCGGGCTGCCATGCTTTCACTGTGCGAAGGTGGTCAGATGGCCCAGCCTGTGTCGCAACGTGCAGCGATATCGCGCGCTGCAGCGGCCAGCGCGGGCGCCGCAGCGTAGGCCGAAACGCCGTGTCTTTCGGCGGCAACCACGTCCGCCTCGTAGGGCAGACTGCCAAGCAGCCGGAATTCAGGCGCTGTTTCGGCAATATATTCAACGTCGGCTTCAGAACGCACCTTGTTGCCGACCAGCGCCAGGCGCTCAATTCCGATATCGCCGGCCAGCGCCTGAATCTGCCGTGCGGTAGCCACACTGCGCGCCGTCGGCTCGACTACTATCAACATCGCATCGACGGCGTCGGCGGTCGCGCGCCCGAGGTGCTCCACCCCAGCGTACATATCCAGCAATACAATTTCATCACGGCGCAGCAGGATGTGCGTAACCAGCGCGCGCAGGAGTGCACTTTCGGGGCAAATGCAGCCTGCGCCGCCCATGCGCACCGCGCCCAATTGCAGCAGGCGCACGCCGCGCTCTTCGAGCGAAAATTGATCCGGGATGTCGTCTACACGCGGGTTTAGCTTGAAGTAACCGCCGGTGGACCCGGGCTGCGCGCCCGTCCGCTCGTGGATGAGCGCCTCCATGTCGGCAATGGGGACAAGCTGTTGCAGGTCTGCCGACGGGAAGCCCAGAGCAAGCCCCAAACAGGGCGATGGATCAGCGTCGATGGCCAGAACGCGATAGTCTTTGTCGGCGTACACCTGCGCCAGCAAGCTTGTGAGCGTTGTCTTGCCGACGCCGCCTTTACCGGTGATTGCAAGTTTCATCGTTAATCCCGCGCCGGAGCGCCTCGGAGTCCACTTATCCGGCGGCGATCCGCGCCAATCGCCCGAGCGACATCAACCCTGATCTGTTGCACGCGCATATCACCGCAGCAGGCTCAGTTCGGCGAGCAATGGCCGGGCATCGACCATATTCTTCGAGAATACGGTTGCCTCTTCATCAAGGCCGAAGGCGAGCGCCATGAGTTGGGTGAAGTAGAGAATTGGGATAGCGCCGCCCCCGGACGGCCCGATTGCATCCAACTGCATCTGGTGCTGGCGACCGTCCAGGTTGGCGTGACAGAGCGGACATGCGACGACGACTGCAGCAGCTCCACTCTCCCGCGCCCCGTTCAGGATACGAGCGCTCAGGTCCAACACGATTTCGGTGTTGGTGAGCGACAGCGAGGCCCCACAGCAGGCGACCTTGTGCCCCCAGTCCACCACGGTCGCGCCCAACGCGTCGAGCAGCCGATCCATCGTCATCGGATTCTCCGGATCATCGGCGCCGGTGACCTCCGGCGGGCGCGTAAGCAGACAGCCGTAGTAGCAGGCCACCGTCAGGCCGTGGAGCGGCTGCGTAACTCGGTCCCGGACGGCGTCCAATCCGACGCGCTTGACGACGACATCCAGCAACGATTGCACCGCCACCCCCATCCCGGCCCCGAAGCCCACTCTGGCCCCGACGCGCGCCCGCAGGCGGGCATCACGCTTCATTTCGTGCTGCGCAGTGCGAAAACGGCTGAAGCAGGCGGCGCATGGGAGGGCGGCATCGTGGAAGCCGCTGTTCTCAATGATCGCCAGCGATTCCATCGGGAGCCGGATGGCCGCATCGGAATCGACGCGGTGCGCAGAGGAGGCGCCACAGCATACCCACCCGTCCGGCTCGACAAGTTCCAGGTTCAGCGCATCGCAGGCGGCCCGCGCCGAACGGTCAAACTCAACGCCGGTCGAATGCAGCGAACAACCCGGATAATACGCGATCTGGTTCGGGCGTGAACGGGGCGCAGTCCCGTCGGCAGCCGGCGACTGCCACATAACCTCGGGCAGGAGTTTCATCTTGCCCTTGCGGATCATTTGGAGGCCCGTGCCCACGTCCCGAAACGGATGGCCGGTACGCAGATTCATTTCCGTAACCAGGCCGAGTTCGTACAGTCGGCCGAACAGGTCGACATTACGCAGGAACACCTTGTTGAAGAGCGCCGCTTCGGGCACGCCCGGTTCGCGGCCGTCTTCGAGGGCAATGGAGGCGAGCGCGTCCATAATACCCGCCACATCCAGCTCCTGCGGGCAGCGCGTCGTGCAAGTCTGGCAGGCAGCGCACAGCCACGGGGTTTTTGCATCAAGCACCTGCTCGTCCAGCCCGAGCTGCAGCGCGCGCAGCACCTGATTGGGCGTCAGGTCAAAGTACTCAGCCACCGGGCAGCCGGACGTGCAGCGCAGACACTGGTAACAGAGAAACACGTTCTCACCAGTCGCAGCACGAACACGGTCTGCCAGGTTTGCGGTCAAATTTGCAACTGTCATGATCCGGCTAGGCCGCCTGCTCGGTCCGATCGACCGCTTCCAGCACCGGACGCGGGTAGAGGCCGGTCCCTTCCACAATCGGCTTCACCGCCTCTTCCCACTCAATCGCCATGATGTGCACACCCGCCACGCCCTCGATTTCGCGCAGCTGGTTGATCAGATCGGTGCAGATGCGGATGCCCTCCTCTTGCCAGGCGGCGGCCCGGGCGCGCTTCTCTTCTTTCGTTAGCTCGTCCTTGGACTTGCCGGCCCATTCCGCACCCGCCCGCGTCATGCGCTCGATGAGCTCGTCGGGCACCAGAATGCCGGGTACTTTGTTCTTCATGTAGCGCGCCATGCCGGGGCTTTTCAGGGGGCCTACACCCGCCAGAATAAAGGTTTGCTCGTGCAACCCCATCTCGCGCACTTTATCCATGTAGCGTGCGAACGCTGCGACATCGTAAACCAATTGCGTCTGGATGAAATCCGCGCCGGCCTTGACTTTCTTCGCCAGTCGGTAGGGCCGGAATGCGATCGGATCGGCAAAAGGCGCCGCGGCCGCGCCAACCAGAAAACGTGGTTCCGGCCCCTTGAATGGATCGCCGCACTGGAAGACGCCCTGGTCCCGCGCCATTGCGACCATCTGCACCAATTGGATGGAGTCCAGATCGAAGACGTTCCTGGCCGTAGGATGGTTGCCGAACCGCTGATGGTCGCCCGAGAGGCACAGCAAGTTTCGCATCCCGAGCGCATGCGCGCCCAGCAGGTCGCTCTGGATTGCAAGGCGGTTGCGGTCGCGGCAGGTCATCTGGATAACCGGCTCCAACCCCGCTTGCACTACGAGGGCGCCGGCGCCGATGCTGGACATGCGCACGATGGCCGTCTGGTTGTCGGTAATGTTGACCGCATCGCAGTAGCCCCGGAGCAGGTCTGCCTTGGCGCGGATCACATCGCCGTCGGCGCTCTGCGGCGGGCCCAATTCCGCAGTGACGGCGAAATGTCCGCCGCGCAAGACGCGCTCGAGATTTGATCCGGTCCGGAATCCATTGGCGGCTTCGCTAACGCTCATGCACTATTCCTCCTCGGATACCAGGCGCAGGTCTTGCCGCACGATTCTGCGCGGACCGCCGTCACGCGCAGTACTCCAGTTTTTGGGCGGCTGCAGTTCCAATAACACCTCCAGCTTGTCCATCTTCTGGAGACGGTCGTAGATCAGTTGCCAGGCGCAATCGACTTCTGGATCGATCTCGCATTGGCCGTTTTCCGAGCCGCCGCATGGGCCGTTGAGCAGCGATTTGGAGCAGCGCGCGATGGGGCAGATGCCGCCGGTCCACCCCAGCAGGCAGTCGCCGCAGGCGGCGCAGCGCTCAACCCACACGCCGTGCTCGGTGGGCAATCCAAGGAAGCTCGTATTCAGCCCGGGCGTCACCCACGTGTCCGGAAAGTGTTCCGCCAGCGCCTGTACGCCGATCCCACAACCCAGCGACAAGACCACGTCGGCCGCTGCGACCTGCTGCGCGATCGCGTCGAGGTATTCCCATTCACACTGGCGCTGCACTGTGACGTGGTCGATGTCCTTGGGGGCGTCTTCCAGGCGAGTCTTCATGCGCAACGAAGCGGCCAGAATACCGGCTTCCTTGTCGCCGCCGGCAAAACACACCGTCACGCAAGTTCCGCACCCGACGACCAACACGCTGCGGGCGTCGCCCAGCAGCTTCTGAATCTCATCGAGCGGTTTCTGTTCGGCGACGATCATTGGGCACCCTTTTGACTGCTCAAACGATACAGTTAGAGAACAAGTTCATGCGCGTGCAGGCGCAGCGCAAGTGTAGAGACATCGCGCGTTTCACCGTTTGGCAACATGAAATAGTCGTCATGCGCGCAACACAGATCGAACCCAACGCCCATGAATGCCCGGATCACACTCGTCTGCTCGGATAGCACTTCGGCTACAAGGATCTGCAGTTCGAGGCGGCGCGCCACGTCGACGAGCGCGCCGAGCAGTTGCGTGCCCAGGCCGCGCCGGCGGAATTCGGGCGCGACGTACACGCGCACTTTGGCGGTGTGACGCTGTGGGCCTCTACCGAAATGGAGCGAAGCCTGCCCCACGGCGCGCAAATCGGCCAGCGCAATCATGGGCAACACACGCGCGTAATCGAGCGTATCGCACCAGCGAGTCACAACAGCCGGGTCGCGCACATCGTGGTACAGCACACTCACATCTTCCTCCGGAGTTGCAGCGAACATCGCCACGAGTGCATCGCGGTCCCCGGTCACCATCGGGCGCAGCAGCACCTGTGCGCCGTCCTCCAGGGTGACGACGTGTTCGTAGTTCACGATCTCATCTAGCATCCTCATTCGGGTTCCACGCTCGCTATCTGAGAGTGGAGATTTGAGCCTGCGGCCCCACTCATCTCCAACCCCCGGTCACCATTCTCCGACTGGCGCAATGGATTCGGGCCCAGGCCGCGAACCGTAGCAACCATCTCGGCGGCGCTCGACGCAAACTGTGGTCCCATGGCCGAAGAGATGTTAATCATGCGCGCCCGCTCGCCTTGCAGGCCGATGGCCTCCAACAGCGTGCGAACATATTCAATTCGACGGCGGGCGTTTAGATTACCTTCCAGGTAATGACAGTCGCCCTCCAGTCAACCCGCCACAAGTACGCCGTCGGCGCCATCCTCGATTGCCCGTAACACATACAACACGTCGAGCTTGCCCGTGCAAGGAAGTTCCACCACTTTGATGGCAGTCGGGTATTCGAGGCGCATGGAGCCGGCCAGGTCAGCGGCTGCATACGCGCAGTAATGACAACAGAAGGCGACGATCTGGGGCTGAAATTCGTTGGTCATAGGGTCGCTTCGTCTCGTAGTCTTATGGTCAGATAGTCATGTGGTCTCATAGTCGGATGGCTATGTGGTCTCATGGTCAGATAGTCATGTAGCCTCATAGTCGGATGGGCCGGCGGTCTCGAAAGCGATTCGGCCTGTATCGTTTGGCCTCCCGACTACCCGACTACCCGACCACCCGAATACTCTCCATCGGAATTAAATCCGGCTCGGCCAGCGCGCTGCCGAACAACGCATCCACCTTGGTCAGCATCTGCGCGTCGGTGTAGTGCAATAATTGGATGGCCTTGGCGGGGCACTCAGCCACACACGTGCCACAGCCATGACAAATGGCGGGTTCAATGTAGGCCGCTCCGCCGAGATTGCCGACTCCTACATAATCGTTGCTGATCACCGGCACGTTGTAGGGGCACACGCGCACGCAGGTGAGGCAGCCGGTGCATTTGGATTGGTCTACGACCGCCACACGCGCGCTGGTAACAATCTTTTCCTGCGACAGAATTCCTGCGGCCCGCGCAGCGGCCGCCTGCGCCTGCGCGATCGTTTCATCCAGGAATTTGGGATAGTGCGCGAGGCCGGCCATGAAGACGCCGTCGGCCGCAAAGTCGACCGGGCGCAGCTTGACATGGGCTTCGAGAAAGAAGCCGTCCATATCCACCGGCACTTTGAGCCGCGTCGCAAGCTCCTGCGTCCCGGGCGACGGCACCACGGGCGTGCTCAATACCAACAGGTCGGGTTGTAATTCCAGTTCCATCCCAACGGTGGGATCGTAGATTTTGACAGTAATAGGCAATGGGTTGTCGGAGATGGGAGATGAGAGATTGAAATCTGTTTCACCGATCTGCACTTCCGGCTTGCGGTCGAAGTCGAAGTGGACGAAACGCACACCCATCCGCCGCGCTTCGGTATAGACGCGTTCCTTGAAACCAAAGGTGCGGATATCGCGGTACAGCACAGTAATGTCTGCGTCGCGATTGATCTCTTTGAGCTTCAGCGCGTTTTTCAGCGCCGTGGTGCAGCAGATGCGGCTGCAGAACTTCTCGGCGGGGCCGACGCACTGGATCATGACGACCGAGCGGAATTTACTGATTGACCGTCCGGCCGATCTGCCGGTTTGCCCCTTTGCCAACAGCTGCTCGAACTCCAGCTGCGTAACAATGCGCGGGTCGGTTCCATAGCCGTACTCGGGGCCTTTGTATTCGACGCCGCCGGTAGCCACAATCGTCGCGCCATGCTGAATGTCGCGCTGCTCGCCGTTCTGCGCCACAGTGGAGGTGAAGTTGCCCTTAAAACCACCGGTGCGCACGTGCTCTGTACCCAGGTGCACATGGATGCGCTCATGCTGGAGCACCCGCGCGCGCATTGCCGCCAGATACTCCGCGGGGGATTGAGCCGTACCGCGCGGGCGGCCATCGGGCACCCAAAATTGCAATTGCCGCAGATTGCCGCCAAGCTGCGCCTCGCGCTCGATCAGGTGAACCGGAAAACCCTGATCCGCCAACGCCAGCGCGGCCGTCATGCCGGCTGCGCCTCCCCCAATAATTAACGCGGCGTTGTTGACCGGCACCTCCGATACCTGCAGCGGCTGCAGCCTGGCGGCGCGGGCCGTCGCCATCCGCA
>JBHHUI010000067.1:0-8985 GCA_046753805.1 Anaerolineales bacterium | reverse complement strand
GGGTATTGCAGCTGCCATGGCGGACGCGTTCGCACAAAACTGGATGCCGTGCCGGACGTTCATTCTACCCGTGGACTCGCAGGGTGTGCAGGTGAGTGTGGTGGGGTAAAAGTCGATCACCGGTGTCCGGTACGCAGCCCACGCTGCAAGTGGGGCGTGTGCAAACTGAACATTGGCAACTTCCCACAGTTAATACACCATCTCGCCGCGCACAAAAGCCCCCGTGCGCGCGTCCTGCGGCGATTCAAAGAACTGCTCCGTCGGCGCAATTTCGGTGAGGACGCCCTCCAATAGCAACGCGCAGCGCTGCGCGAGACGGCGCGCCTGAAACACGTTGTGTGTGACCAGCACCACCGTCATGCCGTGCGCGCGGTTCTGTTCCACGATCAGGTTTTCGATCAGCGCCACGTTGTGGGGGTCGAGGTTGGCGGTCGGCTCGTCAAGCAACAGCGCCTCGGGCCTTAGCACCAGCGCGCGCGCGAGCGCCACGCGTTGCAACCCGCCGCCCGAAAGCGACCGCGCCGATTGGTGCGCCATGGACAGCAGTCCCACACGTTCCAGGGCGGCCTCCACAAGCCCGTGTGCATCACGGCGGCGCAGGTGCAATCCGAATGCCACGTTGGCCGCGACAGTGCGGTTGAGCAACTGGGGGCGCTGGAACACCGTCGTCACGCGGCGTCGCACTGCCAACGCGGAGCCGGCGGGCAGCGGCTGGCCGTCAAACACAATGCGGCCGGCGCTCGGCGCTTCGAGGAAGTTGAGCAGGCGCAGCAGCGTAGATTTTCCCGCACCGCTCGGGCCGACGACGGCGAGTATCTCGCCGCGCGCGACATGCATGTGCTCGATGTTAAGCACCGTGCGCCCGTCGTAGCGTTGTTGGACTGCGAGCAATTCGTATAGCGCCGTCATCAGCCGAGGTGCACGCGTTCACGCACACCGCCGACGCGCAGCAACACGACGTTCGCCACGAAGGCCAGCACCAGCAGCACAATTCCCAGCGCCAGCGCCAGCGCGAATTCGCCTTTGCGCGTTTCGAGTACGATGGCCGTCGTGAGCACGCGCGTGCTGCCGGCGATGTTGCCGCCCACGAGCATGACCGCGCCCACCTCCGAGATGATGCCGCCAAAGGCAGCGGCAATTGCAGCCAGCACGCCGAGCCGGGCTTCGAGCAGCACCGTCTGCGCCGTTTGCCAGCGGGTGGCGCCGAGGGCGCGCACCTGCTGGCGCAATTCCGGGTCCACGCTGCGCACTGCGGCCAGCGTCAGGCCGGCGACCAGCGGCAGGGCGATGATGGCCTGCGCCGCCACCATTGCGCCCGGCGTGAACAGCAAATCTAGCGCGCCCAGCGGGCCAGCGCGCGAGAGCACCAGATAGACGAACAGGCCGACCACGACCGGCGGCAAACCCATGCCGGTGTTGAACAAAGCGATGATCAGGCCGCGCGCCGGAACGCGCCGCGCCAGTCCAAGCGCCGCGCCTATTGGCAGGCCGACGAGGGTGCTGATCGCGAGCGCGAGCACGCTCACTTGCAGCGAGCGCAAGACGATCTGAACCATCACCGGGTCCAGCGTCAGCAGCAGATTAATCGCTTCGCGCAGCGCTTCGAGCAGGGTGGTCATATTGAATCACCAGGGTGTGGCGGCGCAGAGGACAATGGAGTGAGCGCCCTGGTCACTGACTGGCGTCCGCGCCACCCAGCCCCGGCTGGACGGGGGGACGTGGCAGCGACGGGCGGGGTGAGGGCAAAGACGCCGCCTTTTAAGAAGCTTCAATGAGTTCAACTTAAACGTACTTCGTGCCCGGCTGGTAAGAATCCGCTGCCCGCTAATTCTCCGCGCGCCACGGCTCCGAGTCAGGATAGAACAGCGCCTGTCCGAATTCCGCGTTGCCGAATTGTGCGATGGTGCGCTGCACCGGCAGCGATATAAGCCACGCGACGAATGTTTCGGCGCCGGCGACGTCGATGTCCGCGCCGGCAGCCGGTGCAACCGGGATGACGCTGTAGTTGTTGCGGAGAGACGGGTCCGGGTTCGCGGCAATCGTGTCGCCGCCGAACAGAATCGTCAGATTCTGCAGGTTGTTTTGTTGAGCTAGGAACGTGCCACGGTCCGTCAGGGTATACGCGTTGCGCTCGTGAGCGAACTGCAGCGTCGCGCCCATCCCCTGGCCGAGCGCGCGGTACCAACCGTCGACCGCCGGATCAGGTGCAAGCCCGGCTGCCGTCCACAAAGAGCGTTCCTTCACGTGCGTGCCCGACTCGTCGCCGCGCGAGGCCCATTCCGCGCCGGAGGCGGCAATGGCCGACAGCGCGGCTGCCGCGCTGTCCAGTGCGGCAATCCCGGCCGGATCGGCGGGCGGCCCCACAATGACGAAATCGTTGAACATCACCGGGTAGCGTGCCAGCCCGTTCCCGTCCGCGACAAACGCCTTTTCCAGCTCGGGCGCATGCACCAGCAACACGTCGGCGTCGCGGGCTGCGCCGATGGCAAGCGCCTGACCGGTCCCAACGGCGACGACGTCCACGTGCACGCCGGACTCCTCTTCGAATGCAGGCAGGATCGCGTCCAGCAGCCCGGAATCGTACGTGCTGGTGGTCGTTGCCAGGCGCAGCGTTTGGGATTCGTTGTGCGCATTGCAAGCTGCCAGCCCCACTGCCAGGAGCAGCGTAATCAAGACTGAGAAAAAGACGTAACGAATAATTTGGGTTCGCATGATGGGGCTATTGTCTCTGTTGTATAGTTGTATTGATGTAACTATACTTTATTGGAGGCCGAAGCGTCAAGCGCTTGTAAAGCCATGGCGTTGACTCTATACTCGCGGCGATGGACAAGACTTTTCTCTATCAAAGAATCGCTGAGGCAATCCGGCAGGACATCCTGCACGGCCGATTTAAACTTGGCGATCGGTTGCCGTCCGTGCGAGAGATGACACAGCAATGGGGGTGTACGCCGGGCACGGTGCAGCACGCCTATCGTGAACTGGCCGATCAGGGTCTGGTCAGCGCCCATCCGGGCCGAGGGACGCACGTCGCCGGCGGCTTATCTCTGGAACGCGAAACTCCCGCACGCCGCGCCAATTTGGTTCACCGGGCAGAAGCGTTCTTATTGGAAGCCCTGGCGGGTGGATTCGCTCCAGTAGAGGTAGAACAGGCTTTACGTTTGGCGCTCGATCGCTGGCGCACGTTGATGGTTGAACCCGTCAAAACGCCGGCCGGGGTTTTGCGCTTTGCTGGCAGTCATGATCCGGCAATTGCCTGGGTCGCAGCTCATTACCCGGAGATAAGGCCGGGATATATCATCGAGCTCACTTTTACCGGAAGTCGGGGAGGACTGATTGCGCTGGCAGAGGCGAAGGCCGACCTGGCCGGGTGTCACTTGTGGGATGAGGAAAGTGATACGTACAATGCGCCATTTGTACAGCGCTTTCTGCCGGGCCAGCAGGTAGCCTTACTGACGCTCGCCCACCGCCTCGTGGGGCTGATTGTCTCCCCCGGAAACCCAGCTGCCCTGGCCAATCTGGAGGACCTGGCACGCCCCGGCTTGCGGTTTGTCAATCGTCAGCATGGATCAGGCACGCGGGTATGGCTAGACGCTCAGCTGCGCCGCGCGGCAATCGACCCGGAGAGGATCTCTGGATACGCGGAAGAGAAACCAACCCATTCGGAGGTCGCACGCGCCGTGGCGGAGAGTCATGCAGATGTG
This sequence comes from Anaerolineales bacterium, assembly GCA_046753805.1. Classification (GTDB taxonomy): domain Bacteria; phylum Chloroflexota; class Anaerolineae; order Anaerolineales; family JBHHUI01; genus JBHHUI01. The sequence continues at coordinate 5,284 of JBHHUI010000067.1, read as the reverse complement.
GGCGTGGGGGTTGCGGCTGCAGCGCTTTCCTTCGGGCTGGACTTCGTGCCCTTGACGACCGAGCGCTACGATCTCATCATCCCGGCGGAAAAGTGGGAACTTCCACCTATTCAAGCTCTGGTGGCATGGCTTTCGACGACCCGGGCAAAATCCACCATTGCAAACTTGGGCGGATACGATACGGCCGGGACCGGGACCGTGAACTGGATATAGTCCATGGTCACCGAGACCAGAACCTGCGACGCCTCGTGGACGCCGGAGCAAGCCCGGATACGAAAGTTTGCACCCTATTGGCTCGATTCCAACCTTCTCAAGAGCAGCAGCACCCCGGCCGAGGCGACGATCAGCACGGCCGACAGCGCCAGCGCCACGTCCAGGTTCTGTTCAAGCCCAAGGTAGATCGCAATCGGCATCGTCTGCGTCCGGCCGGGCAGGTTACCGGCGAACATCAATGTGGCGCCGAATTCGCCCAGCGCGCGCGCCCAGCACAGGACGATGCCGCTCAGTACCGCGCGCCAGCTTAAAGGCAGCATGATCTCGGTGAGCAGCTGCCAGTCGTCCACCCCTTCCGTGAAGGCCGCCTCTTCCAGTTGTGGGTCGATGGACGCAAACCCGATGCGCGCCGACCGGACATAGAGCGGGGCGGCAACAAACGATTGCGCCAGCACGACGGCGAAGGTCGTAAATGGAACGCTCAGCCCGAACGCAGCCAGTCCCTGCCCGATCAGGCTCTGGCGGCCGAAGGCGACCAGCAACGCCAGCCCGGCGACCGCCGGCGGCAGCACCACCGGCAGATCGATTAACGTCTCGATCCACGCGCGCCGCCGGAACGACCAGCGTGCTAGCGCATAGGCAAGCGGCGTCCCGAACGCGATGGCAATGACCACCGCCAGCGTGCTTGTGAGCAGGCTGAGCCCAAGGGCCTGGGCTGCCGACGCGCTGGCGAGATGTGCGAGCGGATTGGCTTGCAGCGCGCGCCAGAGCAATACGACCAGCGGCAGCCCGAGTAAAAGCAGCAGGACTGCACCGGCAGCCGTCAAGGCCCAGATCGCTCGCCCGTGACGCCCCGGGCGCGACAGCACCGACGTCTGGTTCACGTCAACGGCCGACCTGCAAGAATCCCCAGCGTGAGAGCAGGGCCTGTCCCTCCGGCGAAAGCGCGAACTCCACGAAAGCATTCGCGCCCGCATGGTTTGCCGCGCCGGCCAGCGGCGCGATGACGTACGCAGCGATCACGTTATAGGTTGGCGGAATCTCGATTACACGCACCGACGGCGCTACGTCCGGGGTCACATCGGAAGTATAAACGATTCCGGCATCGGCCTCACCCAGCCGCACTTTGGTTACAACCTGCCGGATGTTTGTCTCTTGCGATACCACGTTTGCCAGAACTGCGGCCGGGAAGTCAGGCCCGTATGCCGGATCGGACGCAAGCTGTGCGAGCACCCGGCGCGTGTAGTCGCCGGCCGGGACTTCGGCTGCAGCCATGACAATGCGCACGCCCGGCTCGGCCAGGTCCGCGAGCGCCGTCACCGGCGCGGCTGCGCCAACCGTCGGGACCACCACCGTGAGCCGGTTGGTTGCCAGCGCACGCACGTCGGGCGCGGCGACAAGCCCCTGCGCGATGAGCGCCTGTATGTGTTCCGGGCTGGCCGAGGCAAACACGTCGGGTTGGGCGCCCTGTTCGATCTGCGCGCGCAGAGTCTGTGTGCCAGCAAAGCTCACGGTGAGCGCCTCTCCGGGATGCTGCGCCTCATACGCGCGCGCAAGGTCTTCGAACGCGTCTCCAAGCGAGGCCGCCGCAAAGACCGTTATGTGTGTTGCCGACTGTGGCGTACACGCTGCGAGCAGCAGCGTTAGCGCGATCAGAATGCGAATGGGGCGCACTACTCAGGCGGGATGAATCGCACGCGCACAATGCGGGTGGTCTGCGCGGTGACCTTGAAACGCTCGTCCAGGCGCCGGCCCGGCACCCACACCACCTGGTCGCCCGCTGCAACCAGCGCCAGCCGGTCGCGGCTTGTGGCCGGGATGTGCTCGTTGATCATGAAGTCGGACAGCTTGACCGAGTGGCCGTCCATCCCGAGCGGCCGGAGGCGGTCGCCTTTCCGGCGTGTGCGCAGCGCGAGGTCAGTCGGAAGCGAGTCGGCGTCGAGGGATACCTGCCACGGGTCGGCGTTTGAAGTGATGGCTGGCAGCGCGAATGTATCCGGACGGCTCACTTCGACGAGCCAGCCCGCCTCACCCACCGATAGGCTTCCGGATGCGGGCAGCGCAATGACGGCGCCGACTGCCATGGCGGGTGCATCCACCACCGGCGGGGGCGGGCTGCCCTGCGTCGCAATAGTGATGCGTGCGGGTTCCACCCGCATCAGCAGCTTGCCGGGCAACGTCGCCTGGCGTCCGGAATGGCGGCCGGCCGCCAACGCAGCCGCGCGGGTGATGGGCGCGAAATCCACGTCACGCAGCGCAGGTCGTAGTATCGCCACAGCCTTGCGCAGCAGCCCGCGCTGCAGCCCGACGGGCAACTCCCGGAAAGCGGCGCGGTCGAGTGCGATGCGCACGCCCGGCGCGTGCTCCAGCAGCAGTTCGGCCCAGACAGCGTCGCGGGTGTGCGCGAGCACTTCGTGGTCTGCGGCAATCACGTCGGCGGTGCGACGCAGCGCTGCGCGGATATGGGGGTTGATGGTTTCCAGATAGGGCAGCACTTCGTTGCGCAGCCGGTTGCGAAAATACGTCGGGTCTGCATTGGAGCTATCGGTGAGCGGCTGCAAATCGTGGGCCTCACAGTACGCTTCGATTTCAGCCCGGGTCGTCGTCAGCAGTGGACGCACGAGCCATAATCCGGGACGCGCGTCGATGTTCGGGAGCCGCAGCGCGTGCATGGGCGTAATCGGCAACATCCCGCGCAGCCCGGCCGTCCCGGCGCCGCGCAACAGATGCATCAGCACCGTCTCGGCCTGGTCGTCGGCGTTGTGTCCGGTCAGCACTGCGCCGGCGGCGTGCGTTTCTGCGACGTGGACCAGCATGCCATAGCGCGCCACGCGCCCGGCTTCCTCCACGGACATGCCATGCGTGCGCGCCAGCCCGGCTACGTCCGACCGTTCCAGCGCCAACGGGAGGCCCCATTGCGCGGCCATACGCGCCACAAATTCGGATTCCGCGCCCGACTCCGGACGCAGGCTGTGATCGAGATGGGCGACGATAAGCGGCGGTCCAGCAGGTGGGGGCGGAAATCGTTCGCGCAAAAGCCGGCGCAGGAGATGCAGCAAGGCCAGGCTGTCGGGACCGCCCGAAACGCCGACAACCCACGGAAACGCCGCTTCGACGTCCGGGTGCGCCTCCAGGAAGGCAATCAGGCGCGGCAGCAGGTCCACGCGGCAGATTATAGCATGCACCGATACGGATACGCCCGCTTCGATTCGACATAAAAACATTCTGGCGGCGCTATGCTGGCGATTCTGCGCATGGTATAATCGCGCGCTATTATCCTCCCAATTAGCGGCAAGGGGATTCCTGCTTGGCGTTTAGCCCGCTCAACTGGTTGTTGGGCCTCCTTTCACTTGACATAGGTATAGACCTCGGCACTGCCAACACGCTCGTTTATGTGCGCGGTAAGGGCATTGTGATCAACGAGCCCTCGTGGGTCGCAATCGAGCGCCGCTCGCGCAAGCCGATGGCGATTGGCGTGGAAGCCAAGGAACTGGTTGGCCGTACACCGTCCAATATTCTGGCCGTGCGCCCGCTGCGCGACGGGGTGATCTCTGAATTCGAGATCACCCAGGCCATGCTGGCGTATTTTATCGGCAAAGCGCACGAGCAAAGCATTGTGCCCATCCCGCGCCCACGGGTGGTGGTGGGTATTCCCAGCGGCGTGACCGAGGTCGAGAAGCGCGCCGTGTACGACGCGACGCTGGCGGCCGGCGCGCGCGGCGCATTCCTGATCGAAGAGCCGACGGCGGCCGCCATTGGCGCGGGCCTGCCGGTGGGCGAAGCGCGCGGATCGATGATTGTGGACATCGGCGGCGGCACGACCGAAGTCGCCATCTTTTCGATGGGCGGCATCGTCATCAGCCGCTCGCTGCGCGTGGCAGGCGATGAGATGGATCAGGATATCATCGACTACGCCCGCAACAAGTACAACCTGCTCATTGGCGAGCGCATGGCGGAGCGCGTGAAGATCGCCATTGGCTCAGCTTTTTCGCTGCGCGAAGAGAAGTCTGTTACGCTGCGCGGTCGCAATCTCGTGACCGGGTTGCCGGAGGCGGTGGAGGTCTCGTCGATCGAAACCCGCGAGGCGGTGTCATCTTCTGTGAGCACCATCGTCGATGCGATCAAAGAAGCAATCGACGAAACGCCGCCTGAGATCATCGTGGACTTGATGGAAGTGGGCGTGTGCATGGCCGGCGGCGGCTCGCAGTTGCAGGGGCTGGTGGAGCGCTTGCAAAACGAACTGAAGATGCGCGTGTGGCTGGCCGAGGACTCGATGACCTGTGTCGCGCGCGGCGCCGGGCACATCCTCGAGGACATCGACCGCCTGCAGCGTTTCCTCGTCGGCCTTGAACGGGGCAGCACCCGGCACTAGCCCTGATCGGTGAAGTGTTCGCGCCGTATCCAGCCGCCGCGGGCGCCAGTCCACGCCGGTCCGCTGCCAGGACGGCTGGGCAATAAGCAAGAATTCAGCGCAAGGAATTTAACCCCAAGACGCCCGGGTGCGAAGACGCACAGGCGCGTAACTGTACAGGCCAGAGATTGATGCCGATTTGCCTCACGCCCGTAATCGGCGGCGCTGCAGCGCCACGGATTGCGCGGAACGCTTCGCGCCGAATTTCATCGCAACCTGGCGCCGCCCGCTGGCTGGCCGCCGCCGTGCTGGGCGGTGCGGTAATTGCCATCGCGCCGCTGCCGTGGACGCTTGCGCTGCTGGTGGGCGGCGCGCTCGTGTTCGCACTGCTGGCCGAGCCGCTGGTCGGGCTGGGACTCGCACTCTTGCTCGGTCCCCTGAAAGCACTGGTGGGAGTGGCGATACCGGAACTCACCGCCGCGGACCCGGGCCAGGTCTTTCTGGGGTTGGCGCTGGCAAGCTGGGTGCTGCGCGGCCTTGCCCGGCGCTCGCTGCGCGTGCCCCGGGTTGCGTTACTCTGGCCGCTGCTGGCGTATGCAACCGTTGGGGCGATCTCGCTCTGGTCGGCGCCAGACCATTTAAACGGGCTGCGCGAGCTTGTCAAGTGGGCTGAAATCGCCGTCGTGGCTGCGTTCGTTGTGGACGCCGTCGCGCGCGGCC
>JBHHUI010000066.1:0-9089 GCA_046753805.1 Anaerolineales bacterium | reverse complement strand
AGAAGCCAAAACGCCGGACTGGATGGAAAAGTCCGAACAGGACGACGCGCCTGCGTGGGCGCCGCCGGTTCTCAGCGAAGCCGACGCCGCAGCGCCGGAAGCTGCCGGGGCTGACGAAGACGACACTCCGGAGTGGCTACGTCCGCTACACGGCGAGCCGGAAGAAGCCGCCGAGCCGGCAGCGCTGCCGTGGGACGTGCCCGCGCCGGCCGAGGAGGAGCCGGCAGCGGAAGCGGCGGCCGGCGAATTGCCCTGGAAGTTGCCGGTTCCATCGGATGACCTACCATGGGATACACCCGCCGACGAAGACGAAGATGACGACGATTGGCTGGATGTTCCCCCCGCGCGCCTCGACTTTGGCGCTGCCTCCGATGACGATTCGATTGAAGCCTCGGACGTCGCTCCCGAGCTTGAACCGGCTGCGGCTGATTTGCCCACAGAATCGGATGCAGGCGCCGATGTCGAAGAAGCGGAATCTGAACCGGTCACTTCCATCGACGCGCTGCGCGAGCGAAGCCGCGAAGCGCTGCCTTCGGCGGAGCGTCGCGGACAGGTAGGTCGCACCATCCGGCGCGTCGTGCTCAGTCTGCTCCTGCTGGGTCTGCTGGCAGCCGCGCTGGCATTCGCCGCTATTCAGTTTGAATATGTGCCTCCGCCGCGGGCGCTGGCCGGTGTGCTGCCCATGCCGGGTCTGCTGCGAGGTCCCACCGCCGCGCCGACGGCAACGGCGGGGCCATCTCCCACCGCGACGCTGCCGCCCACGGTGACGGCCACGAATCCGGCGCTGCTCTTCCCAACCCTACCGCCGGAGTGGACGCCGACCAATACCGCCACCGTCACGAATACGCCGACGCACACCCCGACGCCATCAATCACCCCCTCGCCGACCCAGCCGCAAACGCCGCCGGCTGGCTCCATTGTCTTTGTGCGTCACAGCGCGGGCGACGACCTGGAAAGCGCTGACACAGTGGCGAATATGTATGCATTTGAGCCGCCGATTAACCCGGAACAGCCGCCGCTCACGGCCGACGCAGCACAGCCGCTAACAGTGGACGAGACCGGGCAGAACCTGTCGCCTTCCGGGACGGTCAGTTCATCGTCGATTGTATGGTCGGCGGATGCGGGTGATGGAGCAGAGATTGTGTCCGTGATGCTTGCGGACGCGCTGGCGGATCCCACGGCAAATCGCTCCAACCTCAGCGACAATGCGGCGATTGATTTGCAGCCCGCACTGTCACCGGATGGATCGCAGATCGCATTTGTATCAGACCGCGATAACGAGGTGGGCGCGTTTCAACTCTATGTGATGAATGTGGACGGCGCCGACGTGCGCGCGCTGACGGAAGGCGAGAGCGACAACTTCGAGCCGAGTTGGTCGCCTACCGGCGATGAAATCGTGTTTGCTTCTGACCGCAATGGAAACTTTGATATCTTTGTCGTCGCCGTGGATGGCTCATCCCTGGAGCAAGTCACACTCGATCCCGCTGACGACCGCCAGCCTGCTTTTTCACCCAACGGCGACCGCATCGCGTTCGTCAGCGACCGCGACGGCAATTCCGAAATTTACCTCATGGAACCGGACGGACGCGAGCCGGTCAATATGACATTCGACGACGCGGTTGACATCGATCCGGCCTGGGCGCCGGATGGGGAGTCGCTGGTCTTCAGCACCGACCGCGACGGCAATTTCGAACTGTACCTGCTTTCAATCGCCGAAGTTACGTTCCATCGCTTGACCGACACACCCAAATTCGACGAACGCATGCCGGTCTGGCTGCCGCTGGCACGCTGACTATATCCATTCGCGGCAAACAAAAAACCGGGGCATTGACCGGCTTTTGCATTGGCTAATCCGGGCGACGTTCAGCCCTCGCCGTATGGATACCAATACGCCTTCGGCTCCGTGCTGAAATCCCAATGCACGTGCTTGGTTTCGCGGAACTCGTCCAGCCCTTCCTGGCCCAGCTCGCGCGCGCCGCCCGACATGCGCATGCCTCCGAACGGCCCGGCGTAGTTGTCGGTGAGCGGGTCGTTGATCCAGATCGTGCCGGCCTTGACTTCCTCGAAAAACTGCTTGATGCGCCCCGGATCGTGGCTGACGAGACACGCCCCCAACCCGTACTGCGAATCGTTTGCCAGCGCGATGGCCTCTTCAAATGAGGCGTACTCCATCAGTGGAATAGCTGGCCCGAACGTCTCCTCCCGCATGATCGTCATGCTGTGGTTCGCGCCTGCGAGCACGGTCGGCTCGTAGAAATAGCCGCGCTCGTATTGGGCGGGACGTTGCCCGCCCGTCAGCACTCGCGCGCCGGCCTCGCGCGCGTCCGCCACGTGCGTCTCGAACTTCTCGCGGTACGTGGCGCCGATCATGGGTCCAATATCGGTGTTGCGGTCCAGCCCCGGGCCGAGCTGCAGGCTGCGCACGTGCTCCACAATGGCTTCAGTGAATTCGCCAGCGCGGTTGCCCGGCAGGTACACGCGCTCCGACGAGGTGCACACCTGCCCGCAGTTGAGCAGTGCCGCGTAGGCAATCGCTTTCGCGGTCACTTCGGGGTCGGCGTCGTCAGCCACGACGAAGGCATCCTTGCCGCCCAGTTCCAGGTGCAGCTTCTTCATCATGGGCGCGGCGATGGACGCGATGCGCTGCCCCGTGGCGAGGCTGCCCGTGAAGGCGATCAGCGGCACATCGGGATGCCGTACCAGCGTTTCGCCCGCCTCGGCTCCGTAACCGGTGACGACGTTGACGACGCCGGGGGGCAGGTGGTCCAGACAGTGCTCCGCGAGATACAGCGCCGTGAGCGGCGTCATCTCGGAAGGCTTGATCACCACTGTATTGCCGGCTGCCAGCGCGGGCGCGACCTTCCATGCCAGCAGCAGCATGGGGTAGTTCCACGGCACGATACAGGCGGCCACACCGTACGGCTCTTTCAGCACGAAGTTGAACTGCGAGTTGTCGCCGGGCGGCAGCACGCGCCCGCGCTCATGCCGCCCTAGTTCGGCGTAGTAGTCAAACGTATTGGCTGTCCAGTCTAGCTCCTCCTCGGTTTCATCCCAGGGCTTGCCCTCTTCCAGGGTGAGCAGTTCGATCATCTCGTCCCAGTGGGCGCGGATTTTCGCCGCCACCGCGTGCAGCATGGCGGCGCGCTCATTGGCGACGGTCTTGCGCCAGCCGTCAGAGGCGCCCTTCGCGGCGGCCACGGCTGCGTTGGCATCCGCCTCGACGCCGCGTGGAACCGTGTCCAGCACCTCCTCCGTCGCGGGATTCTGAACTTTGATGTGATCGGCGCCTGTGCCTGTGGTGAACTTGCCGTTGATGTACATCGGACGCATCTGGGCACCTCCAGCGGGGTCAGATTGGGAGCGGCGCGGGCGAATGGGCAAAGCAGCCCTGTGAGTCGGCTTTAGTCGTCTTCGGCTTCGAAGCCGAGCGTCTCGGACACAATATACAGCGGGCGTCTCTTCACTTCGTCGTAAATGCGGCCCAGATACTCGCCCACGATGCCGAGGAAGATCAGCTGCACGCCGCTCAACAGCAGCACACTCACCAGTGTGGTTGCCTGCCCCACGAAGGCGGCGATGCCCGATAGCCGCAGAATGATAATGGCCGGGATGCCGATCAGCGCTGCCCCGGCGCAGACAAAACCCAGCGTGGTGGCGGCCTGCAGCGGCACGTATGAGAAGCTGGTGATGCCGTCCGTGGCGAAGCGCACCATCTTGTGCAGGGGATACTTGGTGCTGCCGGCAAAGCGCTCTTGGCGGACATAGGTTACCTCGGCCTGTTTGAACCCCACCCACACCGACAGGCCGCGCATGAAGCGGTGGTGCTCCCGCACGCGTTTCAGCGCTTCCACCACCTTCCGGTCCATCAATCGGAAGTCGCCGGTATCAACCGGGATTTTCAGTTCCGTCAGATGGTCGATGATGCGGTAGAAAGCCGAGGCCGTGAGTTTTTTGAACCAAGATTCGCCGATGCGGTCTGTGCGTACTGCCAGCACGACTTCCGCGCCGTTCTTCCACTCCGCGACCAGGTCGTGAATCACCTCCGGCGGGTCTTGCAGGTCGGCGTCGATTACGACGACGGCATCGCCGGCGGCATAGTCGATCCCCGCCGTGATCGCCATCTGGTGGCCGAAGTTGCGCGAGAAGCTGAGGACTTTGATACGCGCGTCGGCCTCCCAGAAGGCGCGCATGTGTTCCAGCGAATCGTCTGTGCTGCCGTCGTTGACCAGAATCAGCTCGGTCTGCTCCTCCAGCGCGTCCATCACGCCCGCCATGCGTTTGTACAGCTCAGGCAGCGTTTCTGCTTCGTTCCAGACCGGGACGACGATGGAGATGGTGGGGTCGGGCAAGGCTGCTCCGGGTTGGTTCAGTAGGTCACCAGCTCGGCCAGCCCCGCGTCGAGGAGTTCCTGGTTCAGGTGGCGGCCATTCATGAGGATTTCGTGCGGGTCCGCGCTATCCGGCAGGTAGTAGATGTCGGCAATGTAGCGGCCATATTTGCCCAGCTTGCTGGTCTTGATGACGACCCGGCTGCCGATTGGGATTGCAGCCGCTACGAATGCTTTGGCGTTCAACCCTTCTGCGCGCTCCGCCCCGCGGATTTCGGGCGTGTTGATGCCGGCGAGGCGCAGCTTCATGTGCTGGCGCAGGTAAAAGCCCAGATCAACGTCCACGTATACGGTGTCGCCATCCACGACGCGAGACACGGTTGCGAGGTAAGTGTACACGGGTCACAAGCCCTTCCATGGCGCTGTGAGTTATTATCGATCTTTCTCTGACATTTGTCTAACGTTTCTCAAATAGAGCCTGCCTACCATAGGGGTGTTATGAATTATCTATTCAATTGGGAGGGTTAGATGTCCAAAATTGTAGGGATTGACCTCGGTACGACCAACTCCGTGGTCGCCGTCATGGAGGGCGGCGAGCCGACTGTCATCGCGACGAGCGAAGGCGGGCGCACGCTGCCGTCGATAGTTGCGTTCAACAAGAACGGCGAACGTTTGGTCGGGCAACCTGCCAAACGGCAGGCCGTGGTCAATGCTAAGAACACCGTCTATTCTATCAAGCGCTTCATGGGACGCCATTTTGATGAGACTCAGACCGAGCGCGAGATGGTTCCGTATGAAGTGGAGCGTGGTCCGAGCGGTGACGCGCGCGTCAAGATTCCACAGATCGGCAAGACGTACACGCCGCAGGAGATCTCGGCCATGATCTTGAGCAAGCTCAAGTCTGATGCGGAGGCCTACCTGGGCACGCCGGTCACTAAGGCCGTCATCACGGTACCGGCCTACTTCAACGACAGCCAGCGCCAGGCCACGAAAGACGCCGGCAAGATCGCCGGGCTGGAAGTGCTGCGCATCATCAACGAGCCGACGGCGGCCGCGCTGGCATACGGCCTGGAAAAATCTGAGAACGAAACCATTTTGGTATTCGACCTCGGTGGCGGCACCTTTGACGTATCGGTGCTGGAAGTTGGGGACGGCGTGGTCGAAGTGCAGGCCACCAACGGCGACACGCACTTGGGTGGCGATGACTGGGATCAGGCCATCGTCAACTGGGCGGCTGACGAGTTCCAGAAGCTTGAGGGGATCGACTTGCGGGCTGACCAGCAGGCTTTGCAGCGCTTGCGCGAAGCTGCCGAGAAGGCCAAGATCGAGCTCAGTTCTGTGATGCAGACGGAGTTGAACCTGCCCTTCGTCACCGCTGACGCTAATGGTCCGAAGCACCTGCAGCTCACGCTGAGCCGCAGCCAGTTCGAGCAGATCACGGCGGACCTCGTGGCGCGATTGCGCAAGCCATTCGACAGTGCATTGCAGGACGCCGGCTTGAAGACGGCCGACATCCACGAAGTGGTGTTGGTGGGCGGTTCCACGCGCATGCCCATGGTGCAGGCATTGGTCGAGCAGCTCACCGGCAAAGCGCCACACAAAGGCGTGGACCCGGACGAGGTTGTTGCGGTCGGCGCGGCCATTCAGGCGGGGGTGTTGAGCGGCGACGTGCAGGACGTACTGCTGCTCGACGTGACGCCGCTGACCCTGGGGCTGGAAACGTTGGGCGCGGTGATGACGCCGTTGATCGAACGCAACACGACCATCCCCGTCAAGAAGAGCCAGATCTTCTCGACCGCCGAAGACAACCAGACAGCCGTGGATATCCATGTGTTGCAGGGCGAGCGCTCGATGGCGGCTGACAACATGACACTGGGCACTTTCCGGCTCGACGGCATTCCTGCTGCGCCGCGCGGTGTGCCGCAGGTGGAAGTCATCTTCGACATCGACGCCAACGGCATCCTCAATGTGACGGCGCAGGACAAGGCCACCGGCAAGGAACAGAAGATCACCATCACGGCCAGTACCAATCTCGACAAGTCGGAAGTGGAGCGCATGGTGAACGAGGCGCGCCAGCACGATGCGGAAGACCGCCGTCGCCGCGAACTGGTGGAGGCCCGCAACCAGGCTGAATCGCTGGCTCACGCAGCCGAGAAAGCGCTGCAGGAGCAGGGCGCCGGCCTGAATGAGTCGGATCGGGCATCGATCGAGGGTCAGATTGCCGCACTGCGCGAAGCCGTGACGGGCGAAGATGTGAACCGCATCCGCGAGTTGAGTCGCAATCTGGAGCAGGCCACCTACGCGCTGGGACAGCAAGCCGCAGCCTCGCAGGCGCAGGCGGCGGCCGGTAATGGCGGCAGCGCCGGGGCCACCATGCCGGACGACGAGGACATCGTCGAGGGTGAGTTTACAGAGGCGTAATCGAATTATCGATCGCGAATTTCGGACGAAAAATGCAGCCCCATCGGAAACGGTGGGGCTGTTTCGTTCACCACAGAATACACGGAAATGCACGGATTACATGGACACAGAAACATCTGTGTTTTCCCGGCTCATCCATGCGTTCTGTGGTTATGGGCTTGCCCCCGGTTGTATAATATCTCCACCACCACAGGAGGACAGCATGTCATTACCGGAGTATGCCTTTTTTCAAGGCGAGGTCCGCAAATATCAGGATTGCAAAGTTGGATTGCTGACGAACGCCCTGAACTATGGAACGGCCTGCTTTGGCGGGCTGCGTGGATACTGGAATGACGAAGAGGAACAACTGTTCGTATTCCGGATGAGCGACCATTTTGCGCGCTTCCTCAACTCCGCGCGGTTGCTCATGATCGATACCGGCTATACGCCCGACGACCTGATTGCCGCGACCCTCGAACTGCTGCGCGCTGAGGAGCACCGACGGGACTGCTACATCCGCCCGCTGGCGTTCCTTAGCGACGAGGCCATCGGCGTCAAGCTCAACGATCAGGGTAGTTCCGTCTCTATCGTCACCGTTCCCTTTGGCCGCTATGTGGATGCCGAAGAAGGCGCACACGTCACGTTTTCTGCGTGGCGGCGCGTGGACGACAACGCGATTCCGGCGCGCGGCAAAATCGCCGGCGCGTATGTCAATTCCGCCTTTATCAAGACCGATGCACTCCTGTCCGGGTTCGATGAAGCCCTGGTTCTGAATCAAGACGGGCACCTGTCCGAAGGCAGCGCCGAGAACGTATTCGTTATTCGAGACGGCGTGGCTGCCACCCCCCGCATTACCGATAATGTGTTGGAGGGCATCACGCGCCGCACCGTAATGCAAATGCTGCGCGACGACATCGGCATTGAGGTGCAGGAACGCGCCATCGACCGCACAGAGGTATTTCTGGCGGATGAGGTGTTTTTCTGCGGAACCGGCGTACAAATTGCGGCCATCACCAGAGTGGACCACCGCCCGATTGGCGCCGGCAAGATGGGCCCGGTCGTTTCAGACCTGCGCGATATATATTTCGACACCGTGCGCGGCAAGGTCGCCAAGTATCGGCACTGGTGTACGCCGGTCTATGTTGCGGAGGCGGAGACCGCAGCGGAACGGGTGACTGCCTCTGCGGGTTGATTTCTGTATCCTGACAAGGTGGCCTGTTCACCCCGTCGCCCGCTCTCTCCCTCTGCTTCTCACCTTGTATTCCCCGCCTCGCCGGACCGGCCTCGCTATCGGCATCGGCGCCATTGTCGTTTTTCTCGCCGCTGATGCGCTGTTCCTGCTGTTGATCTTTCAGACGCCGCTTTCCATTGCGACCGTGTTATGGATTGCGCTGACAATCGGGAGCCTGCCAACGATCGGCTATGTCGCCTACCGCACGTACGGACTTGCTACGGCGCAATACGAGATCAACCAGAACGCACTCGTCATCCATTGGGGCGGCCAGCGCGAAGTCATCCCCATGGGCGACATCAGTCGCTTGGAATTGGGTCGCAATGTAGATGGCGTCCAGAACCCGCGCGGGTTGTGGTGGCCCGGCTGTCTCGTGGGCCGAGGTCAGGCGGAGGCGTTTGGTCGGCTGGCTTACTTTGCCAGCGCGGCGCAGGACGATCAAGTCTATGTCGTTATCACAGATGGCGCGTATGTTATTTCACCCGCAGACTTGAATGGTTTCGTCGAGGCATTCGAGCGGGAGCGGCAGCTGGGCATCACCGAGCAGGTTGCATACCAGACCGTCTTCGCGCCGATCCAGCAGTGGGAACTCTGGCGGGATCGCTGGGCGCAGGGGCTAATCGTCGGCCCCTTGCTGACAGCCCTGGCGTTGTTTGGTTTTATTGCTCTGGTGTATTCTGCGCTGCCCCGGCAGGTGCCGCTCCGGTTTGATAATGCGGGCTTCCCGGATCGGGTTGGCCCGCCGTCGGGACTTTTCATCTTGCCCGTCATCGCACTGCTCGTCTGGGCTGTGAACACCACCTTTGGCACCGGGCTGCACATCCGGGGGGACGCGCGCCTGCAAGCCTACATGGCCTGGTCCGCCTCGATTTTTGTACAGCTGCTGCTCTGGGCGGCAGCGTTCTTCCTCATTCGCCACGCTGTCTGAGCACACATGATCCCCTGGGGCGCGCTCCTGTGGGGCGTTGTACTCTCCACTGCCAGCGGGATAATTGCACATCGCCGCGGCAGCCTCGCGCCCACGGGTGTGGCGGGCGCAGTTCTCGTAGGAACTCTGCTGTTCGGTTACGGCGGCATCGCCGGGGGGACGCTGCTGGTTGCATTTTTTGTCTCGTCAAGCGTGTTGTCCCG
>JBHHUI010000065.1:0-9114 GCA_046753805.1 Anaerolineales bacterium | reverse complement strand
AGCAAGGGCTTTCGGACGACCAGATCGCACAGCTGCGCGCCCTGCTGGCAAACCGGGAATTGTGGCGTGAGTCGGACGACCTGGTCGAATTCTTTGACACGACGGCGGCCATGGGTGTTCGAGAGTGGTTCGAGTACGAACCGTCCATCGTGCGCGGCCTGGACTACTACACCGGCATTGTAATGGAAGCCCGCGACCGCGACGGCGAATTCCGCGCCATTTTTGGCGGCGGCCGCTACGATAGCCTGGTCTCCGACGTCGGCGGGGGCGATATGGCTGCCACGGGTTTCGCCATGGGGGATGTCGTCGTGGGGTTGGTAGCGGAAAAATATGGCGTTGTGCCTGAACTCGTCACGTCGCCGGCGACGGTGCTGGTGACTGTGTTTGATGCAGAGCGAACGAACGCGGCGCTGGTCCTTGCAAGCGAGTTACGAACGCAGGGCGTTCGGGTCGAGGTATATCCGGCGGCGGACAAACTCGGTAAGCAGTTTAAATACGCCGACCGGCAAGGCATCCCGCTGGCCGTCGTGATTGGTCCGGACGAGCTTGCGGCCGGGACCGTAGCGGTGAAAGACCTCGCCAGTGGGGAACAGGTGACGCTGGCTCACGCCGCCGCGACCGAGTACATCACGGCCCGATCAGAGCACGCTTAAGGTCATCCTACTATTGATTGCCGATCGGGAGCGTGATAGAATGCGAAAAGCCGCAGGCCAGGTGCGCCGCCCCACCCGGCTCCCCCCACCCAGCCTGCGGTCCATGGTGCCTGTAGCTCAATAGGCAGAGCGCCGCACTGTGGATGCGGTCGTTGTGGGTTCAAGTCCCATCAGGCACCCATGTCGAATTCGAAATGGCGCATGTGGATTTCCGGATTCACACGCCCCCGTAGCTCAATGGACAGAGCACCTGACTTCGGATCAGGGGGTTGAGGGTTCGATTCCTTCCGGGGGTACTTATCCCAAATAAAAGACGCGCCCTTACGGGCGCGTTCTCATTTCAGGGGTTGCCGCCGCCCTAATCGGCGCGATCCTGGATGCGAAACGAGACGTTCACCCGAGCGCGGTAGGCAACCACTTTGCCGTTTTCCAGCTTTACATCCAGCTTGGTAACTTCGGCGATGCGCAGGTCGCTCAAAGACGCGGCGGCCGTCTCGACGGCATTCTTCGTTGCCGCCTCCCACGAATCCTCGCTCGTGCCGACCAGTTCGATGATCTTGTAGACGCTGTCAGACATGGCATTCTCCTTTGGCGGATGCTTCTCAAGGCGCACTGATGAGTATACGGCATGCACCGCACACATTCAACGCGCGCAGCCTGCAGCCTCACACGACGCCGACATTTATTGCGGCGAATCCAGCCATTCCGGGACTTAAGCTTCGGGCCTCGCTCTGGTACAATCACGCTCTGAAAGGAAACCCGCAGCATGGACTTCAACATAAGCGAAGAACATCTACAAATACAGAAGCTTGTGCGCGACTTTGCGGCGAAAGAAGTCGCGCCGGTGGTGAAGGAAGCCGACCGCACGCAGACGATGCCGGATTGGATCCTCCCGCGCCTGGGCGAGTTGGGCGTACTGGGACTGTGCCTCCCGGTGAAGTACGGCGGGCAGGGGTTCGACTACATCTCGCTCGGCATCGCGTGCGAAGAGCTTGAATATGTGGACAACGCGCTCCGGACGGCGCTGTCGGTGCACATTGGGTTGAACAGCCTGGGCGTGTTCCAGTGGGGCACGGAAGCGCAGCGGCAGCAGTACCTTGTGCCTCAGGCGCGAGGGGAGAAGTTCGGCATGTTCGGGCTGACCGAACCGGGCGCGGGTTCCGATGTGGCCGGCATGGCGAGCACCGCCCGCCGCGACGGGGACGACTACATCGTGAACGGGGAGAAGATGTGGATCTCGCTGGCCTCGAAAGCGCACCACATTCTCTGGTTCGCCAAGACTGATCCTGACGCCCAGCCGGCGCACGCCGGCATTACGTGTTTCATCATCGAAGCGGACTGGCCGGGGGTCACGCGGGGCGACATCCATGGCAAGCTGGGCATCCGGGGCGGCAGCACGGGCTGGGTGAACTGCAACGACGTGCGCGTGCCAGCCGCCAACCGTCTGGGGGAAGAGGGCGAAGGCTTCAAGATCGCCATGAGTTGCCTGGACAACGGGCGTTATACGGTCGGGTCGGGAGCGGTGGGCGTGATCCGTGCCTGCCTGGATGCGAGTGTGCGCTACGCCAACGAGCGTCAGGCGTTTGGGCGGCCGATCGGGCGCTTCCAGCTTGTGCAACAGAAGATCGCGTGGATGGCGCGCGACTACGAACTGGGGCGGCTGCTGTACCAGAAGGTGGGCTGGCTCAAGAACAACGGCGTGCGCAACACGCGCGAGACTTCCATGTTGAAGTGGTTTGCCACCGATGCCAGCGTGCAGGCCGCGGACCAGGCCATTCAGGTGCACGGCGCGTACGGCTATTCGGATGAATACGATGTGGAGCGCTTTTGGCGCAATGCCCGCGCGACCACCATATACGAAGGCACAAGCGAGATTCACCAGTTGATGCAGGCAGGCTACGCGCTGGGCCTGCGCTCCGACGGCGCGCTCCGCTGCGAGCTGCCCGCTTACAACGCCGAGGACTGGCAGTCGGAAGCGTAAATGAAGCGTCGGCTGCTGGGGCAGCAGCCGATGAGATTCAAGCACGGCGCGTCCGGCGGCGGTGGCTGCATCTGCTGGCGATTGCCTGGTCCGCATTGCTGCTGACCACGATCATTTACGGCGGCTTGCAGATCCGCCGCCAGCTATCCTTGCGCAGCACGCTCGGTCGCGCGACCGACTTCCCATCCGGCTCCGTCACGGCTTTCGACCTGCGCAGTACATTATTGGACCCGGATGCGGCCGACCCTGCGGCGGCTGAACTCTCCCCGGTGCCGATCTACCTCGTCCACGTATCCGAAGATGAATTTCTGGCGCTGCTGCGCCGCGATCCGGACTCTGGTTGTGACGTGGAATGGAAAGCCGCCGGCGAACTCTTCCGCGATCCGTGCAACGACAGCACCTACAACCTGCGCGGCGAACGGCTGTCCGGCCCGGCCCGACGCGGGCTGGACCGCTTTCCCGTGATCCACGTCGGTCGCGGCAACCTGCAAGTCAACGTGGAGTTGTTCCAGATTGGACCGACCGTGCCGTGATATCCCGGTACACCCTCTTCCATCGCCGCACGCAAATTTCCAACGCAAACTCCGCTTCCACGACAGCCCGCGCCTGCTGGGCGGTTCGCATTAGCGCCGGCTGATTGGACAGCAAGTCGATCACAGCCCCGGCAACGCTTCTCGGCGCAGAAGCCTCCACAATCCGAACGGCGCCCGCACCCAATTCGACCGCTGCGCCGACCGCCATACTGACCGCCGGTAGCCCACACGCCGCAGCTTCGAGCAGCGCCATACCCTGCGTTTCCAGGTGCGATGTCTGCACAAGCAGGTCGTGGCTCCGAAACAACGCGGGCATGTCGAGATGCGGCACACGCCCCGCAAGAACCACATGATCATCGAGTCCAAGCTCGTGCACGCGGCCGGCCAGCGCCGCGCGGAGCGGCCCATCGCCGGCGAGCGTCAATTGAGCCGATGGAAATTGTCGCAGAATAATGGGCATGGCTTCCACCAGCCCACGTTGATTCTTAACCGTGGTCAGCGCGCCGACGTTCAATAGTTGCGCCCCGATAATCTCAACCTCCCCAGCCGCCGGGCGGAAGCGCTGCAGGTCTACCCCGAACGGCAGGCGCACGACCCGCTCGTGCAGTTTCGGCGGCAATACGCGGCGAATGGATGCGACGTGCATCTGCGAAAGCCCGGTGATCTGCGCGGCCCGGGCCAGCGCCCAGCGGGTCAGCAGACGGCGATGCCGGTAGCGCGCATGGCCGCGCAGTCCGGTGGACCGCACGGGGTAGTCGAGGTCCGGGCGGCGCTCGAGTTCGCCCGCAATCAGAGAGATTACCAGCGGCGCGCCGAGGCGGCGCGCGGCCAGCGCGCCGACGACGCCCGACTCGTACGCCCAAAACGCATGGAGTAGATCGAAAGGAGACGCCGCGTGCTCGCGCCGCAGGGCCGCCACCGCGCGCTGCCACAGCAAGGGGCTGCCCAACCCGGCGGCGCTGTGCCCTGCCAGTGAAGTGACGCGCGCGCCATGCCAGCGATATTCTCCGGGCGTGTGTGGATAACGCAACGCGAATACGTGCACGTCGTTTTCGGCCGCCAGCGTGCGCGTGAGGTCGTCGAGCGCGGGCGTGGCCCAATCGTCCTCGTGCGCGCTGAAGCCGGGAACGATCAGCCCAATTCGCAAGCGGCCGGTCTCCCAATCTCAAACAACGAATAGCCGCCGAACGCGCCCACTGGCTCTAGCCCGGCGTTGCGATCCAGCCATTGGTAATTCACCTGTGGCGCCCTGCCAATCCATTGCGTCTCGACCACGGATGGATCCAGCAGTAGATACGCCGGAGCAGAATCGCAAGTTACAGCCCGCAACGTAGCGGGCGTCTCGTTGTAAAGTTCGACAACCTGCAGGTTGGTATAGTGCCCGAAGGCGCCGGTCAGTCCGAACGTGATCACAACGGCGTCCGGTGCGACCTGCGCCTCCGCCCAGCGCACGGCAGCCACGGCAGAGTCTTTTGCGGCCACAAAGCGCGTCAGGTCTCGCGCAGCCCAGGCCATGCTGCCGAGCAGCGCCAACGCACACCAGCCTATCAGCAGCGCACGCCAGCGTGGGTGAGCGTTCCACAAGCTGTCGACTCCCAGCCCGCCAAGCACGGCCAGCGGCGGCAGCAGCGGCAGCGCAAAACGCGGGTTTTCCCACGCGATCCCGGCCAGAAACACATACACGACCAGCGGCCACCCGATGAGAAGCACGCGCACCGGCGCAGCGCGCCGGCGCAGCGCCCACAGCCCGATCACCAGGAACGGGCTGAGCAACGGAAACACGAAGGCCGGGTGCGCGAGCGGCAGCGCGTAGTACAAACCGATGGGCCGTTCGTAATGAAAAATCCCGTCCGAATTTTCGATTGTGCGCCGCAGCGCGTGGGTGGGATTCCAGCCGACGACCTGCAGATCGCCCACATGCGAGAGCGATCCCTGCACAAGGTCCGGCGCAAGCTGCCCACCCACGATCAGCACCCCGACAGCGAGCGCAGCACCGCCATGCTGAAGCCGACGCCGCCACGCAAAGGGACGGCCTCGCCATGCGAGCCAGCCAGCCGCGCTCCAGGGTGCGGCAACCAGCGCCAATATCCAGCGCGTCAGCACGGCCATTGCCAGCGCGCTGCTTGCCGCCACGAGCCAGCGCTCGCGCCGAGCGTGAGCGTAGCGCAGCAACGCCCACGCGGAAGCCGTGACCCAGGCCAGTCCGGCGGCGTCGGACATGAAGGACAGGCTGCTGATGAGCAGCTGTGCGGCGGTTGCCGTCAGGAGCGCAGCCACCAGCGCTGCAGGGCGGACAACGCCGAGGTCGCGGCAGATCAGGTAAACAAATACCGGAACCAGCGCGCCGGACAGCATGCTGACAAGTTGTCCCGCAAATGCCCCGGGCCCGACAAACAGGGACGCCAACACGGTCCACAGTGGGTAGCCCAACGGCCAGAAGAAAGGCGGCGGGGGCTGCAAGTTGGCGAGCGCGCTGCGCAAATCGCGCATATAGCCAAAATACGCGAACGCGTCCTGCCCGTACAGTCCATCGAAGGGGACAACGATTAATGTACCAATGCGCAGGGCGAGCGCGGCGATGAACAGACCCAGCGCGACGCGCGCATCAATGGACTTCATGGCGCGTGGTATGACTCCTGCGCGATCAGAACCGCCCACAGCAACAGCGCGCCATACAGCCGTGGGTAGGCGAGCAGCGCCAGCCAGCCGGCGGCAAGCTGCGACGACTGGAATGGCAGCGGGAGGGCGATGAACGCAAGCGCGAGCACAAGAAACACGGTCAATACCACCTCACTCCGAGGCGCGAAGCGCCGAGGAATCTCCATTCCGTTACTGGTCAGAGGGATTCTTCGGGAACTGTGTTCCCCCGGAATGACATAGCTGGATTGCGCCAACGCAATAAAAACCGGCAGCATGAGCACCACGTACTGGTGTTGTTCCACAAACGGCGCCGTGATCACGCTGGCGACGGCGACCACGGCGAACGCCTCATCCAGCGGCAACTTGCGCGCAAAGTACAACGATACCCCGATCATCAGTGTGACATCCAGCGCGGTGAAGAGCGCCGCCCCCGGCGGCCAGTCGACGAGCGGCGCGGGGTTGAAAGTAAGGTCGGCGCGCAACAGGTGCGCCCAAAAGCCGGGCAGCGATTGATACGCCGTCGAAGTGAGCGCAGATGAACGGGTTGCCGCCGGCAGCGCCGTCAGGAAGAATGCGCGCCACGTATCTGCTGAAACGACCGGGAGAGAAATCACAACGACGGCAAACACGATCCCCCCGGCCCATGCGAGCGCGCGCCGCCGTCCCAGCACGAGCGCGAACAACCACAGCGGCGCGCCGGCTAGCTTCAACGCCATTGCCAGCGCCAGTCCGATTCCGGCGAGCCAGTCGCGACGTGACCGAAGGCCGAGCCATACAAAGATGTAGAGACAAAGCACCACGACGTACGCCTGACCGAACCGGAACTGCGCGAGCGTCGGCGCGCCGAACAACGCCAGCGCCAGCCCGAGCAGTGCAGCGCTGCGCCCGAGATGAAGCGCACGCCCGAGGAGGTAGAGCGCGCCGAATAACAATGCGGCGTTGATCCCGGTCCATATCCAGCGAGCTGCGCCAAGCGGCAGCCCGGCTACCGGCAGCGCGAGCAGCGCCATCGTCGGCGGGTTGGCGTTGAAGATGTCAGAGGCCGCGCCGCCGCTGGCTGCTTCGGTCTGCGCGCGGAACCACACGTCGTCGTAAACGCGCGCGTCGAGGCCCTCGGTCAGCGCGAGGCGACTCGCGGTGTAATAGGCGGCGAAACCGTGGGATGGGTGCTGCGCGGAGGGCCATACGACGAGGGCGAGGAAAACCGCAACCATGAGCCACCTCGCCCCCCCTTCTACGCCAGGCAGTGAAAGGGGGCGATTTCGCCCTAGCCGGGCAAAGATTCCCCTTTCCCCGAATCGGGAGAGGCGCTGGCGACCGAAGGAAGGGGGTTTCATTCGCTGGCAACCCAACCGAGAAATCCGCTATCCACGGACAGCCGCCGCAGCCGCCGGCATATCCAGCCGGGCACGAATCTGGGCGCGCTGTCCACACACAGCCGACCGGGCGCGCGCAACAAGTGAGCAAAGCGAGAATCTGCCAACCGCGCTTCGCCGCCCACAACCACAAGCTGCACGTCGGCGCGGGTCGCCGACAGCAGCGCGGATGCGGGGTCTGCCCCGCCGGATGCGAGCACCATGAAATCGGCGCGGGCGCCCACTTCAATGCGCCCGGTCCCGTGTAATTGCATCAGCCGGGCGGCGTTGCCGGTCACCATGGCGAGTAGTTCTTCGTCCGTCGCCAATCCGGTTGTTTGCGCGCAGCGCAATTCGTCGAGCAGGTCGCGCGAACCCGAGAGAGTCGAATCGCTGCCGAGCGCCACGCGCGGAAAATCCCTGATTGCTGCGGTCGCTCCAAACAGAAAATCGTTGGAGGCCGGACACCATACCAGCCCCGACACACGCGCGCGGTCTGCCGGTAGGACGCCCACACCGTGGACGATGACAGAGTTCGGCTGCACCAGGCCAAGTTCGCGCAGGCGCGGAATCTCAGCGGCCGCGCGGTCGTCCGTGCCCTCGGCGGCATGAATGATCCATGGCCGGTCGGCGCGGTAGGTCTCCGCGAGCGTGACGCCGTCGCGACCCGCGCCGATGTGCAGCGAGTGCGCCCAGGCATAGCGCTGCACGACGCGCACAGGAAAACGACGCCGCAGTTGCCGGTAAAGCGGATTGTGGTGCGCCACCGTCGTCACGCCTGACAGCAATTGTTTCATGCCGCCGATCCACAGCCGGTCGGGCAGCGGGACGGCGCGGGCGGCGACTAGCTGCGGGTGCGTTTCAAACTGCGGTTGGAAATCGGCGATCCAGTCGACGGCGTTGTCGTACCATTCGCGGAACTTCAGGCGCGGGAAGTTGTTCAGCTCGAGGTGGTCGTGCGCGTTGATCAGCCCCGGCAAAACGACCGCGCCCCCGAGATCGACAACGCGGTCCCGGCGGCGCGGTTTTTCATCCAACGCGGCAATGTGACCGCGGCGTACGCGGAGCGTGGCCGCCGGACCGTCCGGGGTATGGATGCGGCCATTGACGAAGGTGAGCGGCATGTGTCAGTGGGCAGGGTGCAGTCTCCAGTAACCGGGGTTCAGTGATACTGGAGAGTGCTTACTGAACCACGGCGGTCGAGATGGAGTAGACGGGCGGCAGCGTGTCCGAAAGTACCTCCCACGTATCGCCTTCATCGCGGCTGTAGAACGCAGTGCCGGTGGTGGTGCCGAAGTACACGCCCGCCGGATCGAGGCTATCCGTGTGCATGGCCTCGCGGTACAGCGCGAGGTAAGCGTCTTCCTGCGGCAGGCCGTTCGTGAGCGCCTCCCAGGTGTCGCCGCCATCGCGCGAGCGGTACACACGGAGCTTGCCGTCAGGCGTGTAGCGGAACTCGTCACTCACTTGTGGCGTGACGTAGATCGTGCGACCGGCGCGCGGGTGAATGGCAATTGGAAAGCCAAACGTGGCCGGGAGCCGGTCTGCGCCGATATCTTCCCAGGTGTCGCCGCCGTCCAGCGAGCGGTACACCCCACAGTGATTCTGTTGAAAGAGCACGTTCGGGTCTTCCGGGCTGATGACGAGGTGGTGGCAACATTGCCCAACCTCCGGGTACTTCTCCGGCAGGAAGTCCGCCCGCACGCCCGTGTTTTTCGGCGACCACGTCTCGCCGCCGTCGTCCGAGCGGAAAACGCCCGCGGCCGAGATGGCAACAAACAATCGGTCGGCGTTGGTCGGGTCCGGCGCGATGGTATGCACCATCAAGCCGCCCGCGCCGGGGCCCCACGCTTCGCGCGTGGGATGCCGATTGATGCCGGGGACTTCGCGCCAGGTCCGGCCGCCGTCTTCGGACTTGAACAGCCCGCCCGGATCGACGCCCGCCCAGACCT